>JAKAKU010000126.1 GCA_021824385.1 bacterium
TTGGATCTCCTTGCTCCTCTGGCATAAATTCAGGCAACCTGCCGGCAATAAGCACTTGATCTGCCATCTCCTTAAATTGAGTCAAAAAGGTTAGTTTGTCTTCTTTTAGTCCACTTATTACAAACACAATCGGATGCGCCGACTGTGGATTTAATTTAGATAGCTCGATAATTTCTTTTTCGAGCCTGAGTCCAGCTGCAACCAAATGTTCCCCTTTTGATTTTATTATTTTAGGAAGTGCTGAAACTGAAGCATGTTCACGATGAGAACTCGCGAACGCTTCATTTACAAAACATTCACCAAAATATGAAAGCTCCTCAGCAAAAGCGCTGTCGTTGGCCTCCTCTTCTTTGTAAAATCGTAAATTTTCAAGAATTACCAATCGTTCCTTTGTTTGCGAAAACTGATCATAGGTTTCATAAAAAATTTCACGAGGTCTATGCTCTAGGAATGCTGTGTCTGGCGTATAGCGATTTTTTAAATACTCAACCACCGGCTTCAAACTAAATTGCATATTGGGCATGCCCTCAGGACGGCCCATGTGACCAATAACAGCAATTTTTGTAGCCCCCAAGTCAAACAATTTATTGAGTGTTGGAATAAGGTCCAAAAGACGAGAATCATCGGAAACAGCCCCGTTTTCGTCTATTTTTACATCTAAGTCAGCTCTTACAATTACTTGTTTTCCTCTGCAATTTAATTCTTCAAGTGTGGGTACGTTTTTCATAGCTGCTTAATTGTTTTCTTCGATGTGCTCAATGTCTAAAAGTCTCCGTTTGTGTCTGTCCATATTATCAAAGCGGTTTAACAAAAACGAATCAACAAGAAGTTTTGCTTTAACTTCTGATAAGAAATCTGCTGCGAGCACTAAGACGTTCATGTCGTCATGCACCCTCCCTGCTTTTACCTGCTCTGGGGTAAAACCGATAGACGCACGAATTCCATCAAATTTATTTGCGGCAACATCAACTCCTACCCCAGAGCCACAAATCAAAATGCCATGAGTATTCGGAGTCTTCGAGACGAAAACTGCGACTTTTTCAGCATACAGTGTATAGTCATCGTCTTTGTTGTAGTGAGGAGCGCCTACATCGATTACTGTTATTTTTTTTGTACTTAAATGTTTTTTCAGCTCTTCTTTGAGTCTAAACCCTCGATGGTCTGAACCAATCACAATTTGCATGCTATTTGTTAAATCCTTTTATAAGATCAAGAAGTGCGGCTTTGGGGTCTGTCGACTTTACAATGTCAGTTGCAACTGCAATGCCTTGAGCACCTTGCTCAAGTGCCACTTGCACGTCAGCTGTTCCATGAATTCCCGCTCCCACAATGAGCGGAATACCAGCAATACGACACATCTCTGAAGCTTCATAAATTACTTCAGGTTTTGCTTGAGAAACCGATACAGTTGTACTCCCGACAAGTTCTGGCGGCTCGTATGAAACAAAGTCAGGCCGAAGCTTTAGGATTTTTTGGAGAACTAAAATATCTTTTGCAAAAACGAGCGTTTTCAGTCCAACCTCCCGTGCGCGTTCTATTGAAGCCGACAACTCTTTCATGGAAATTTGATGTTCAGAATGATTTAAAAATGTTCCTTTGCCATGCAATCGCGCAACTTCCTCCGGTAAGATTGAACCGGTATGTGCTCCAAAACCAATCGGATCAATATGTTGCACCCAAAGCTCTAGTAAGGTGTGACCTGAAAACAGAGCCAAATCAAGTGGCTGAACAACCGGAATAAGGGGAATAGCGGTAAGTGTGGAAACGTCCCCTATTGCATTAAGAAGCGCAAAACCACGCTCCCCACTCGACTCTTCAAATGTTTTGAAGTTAATGAATATCATAATACAAAATAACTATACATCACTATCTCTTAACTAAACAAAAAGCCAAAGACTTTAAGCCACTGAGGCTCATCTATTTTAAGAACCTTTCCGCTCGTTGCAGAAACTGTCGTGTTTACTGGCACCGCGATCGTGTGAATATTAAATAAATTCACGTTGCGCTCTGCAGGAATAGAATAGGTCAATTCACCGTTTTCATTTTCCCCGAGTACTACCTGCCCATCCTGTGAAATGGTGTTTACAATATTTGCACGTACCAGAGTTTCCAGGGCGTCATCAGGCATAACTGCAATAATGCGCTCTCCCGAGTTTGTCGCCACTGATATTGTTTTGCTTGCAGCATCAATATGGATTGGATAACTGGTAAGCGCAGTTATTCCTGACTGAGAAATTCCAAAATTGCTGTCTACTTTTCCAATTTTTATGGTTTTAGACCCCTGATCTTGTTCTATTTCTACAATGCTGTCAGTCAGTTTGGTAACATCTTGTTCTTTAGTGCCCGCCCCTGTTTGCACAGTGAGGAGCGACTTTTCACCTTCCTTGATAATAGAAAGCGTAGCATCAGCCAAATCACGTGCAGTTGACAGTGTCGACTGAACTGTCATTGAACCAGAAGAGGTAGAATCTCCAAGGACATTTTGTCTCACGTTCCCCTCATGGGTGATAGTTACAAAAGAAGACGCATGAACTGAGGAAGTGAACAAAAGAAATAACGCAAAAAAAATGAAGGCCACCGGTGATTTTCTCATGTGTTCAGTCTAGCAAAACTGACTCATTCGCAACAGGGGTCTTTGTACCCACAATTCTTACAAATAGCATCAAGCGAGCCTGCAAGTATTCCAATTTTATGTTTACACTTTGGACAACGCTGTTTTTTCTTCATCTTCAAAAGAACGAAAAAATTGCAAAAATACTCACGACGACCATTATTGCCACCACTCCCCATCCAACAATAGTAGTTAGTTTACTGTTTACTTCTCTTCCCATCACTTTCTTGTTTTGAGAAAGAATCACGATGGCGGCCAATATAAACGGGGCAACAACACCATTTAACACGGCGGAGTAAATCAGGGCTTTAATAGTATCAATTTGGAGGAAGTTAATGCACATTCCGATGAGAACCGAAAGGATAAGAATTACGTAAAATGGCACCGCTTGATACCATTTTTTGTTGAGTCCTTCTTTGAGCCCTAAACTTTCACTCATCGCATATGCCGCAGAACCAGCAAGCACGGGAATTGCCAAAAGCCCGGTTCCTACAATTCCCAAAGTAAATACTAAATATGCAAGGTCACCCACAAACGGCTTCAATGCGAGTGCAGCATCGGCAGCACTGGTTATGTTTCCACTCATTCCAAAAATGGTAAGTGCAGTAGCAGCAATAATAAAAAACATAATGACATTACTAAAAAGCATGCCAAACCAAACATCGATTCGCATATCGCGAATCGCGAGAGGCGTAATTGCGGCTTTTCTTTTTTTTATACTTGTTTGGCCTTTTGCAATCTCTTCTTCAACTTCTTGGGCCGTTTGCCAGAAAAACAAGTACGGTGAAATGGTTGTGCCAAGAATTGCACAAATCATGAGGAGGCTTTCTTTTGAAAAAACAATTTGTGGTGTTATTGCATGCAAAAGAACATCGCCCCAATGTACTCCCTTCACCCAAAGCGCAGAAAATACGTACGCGAGAAGAATAAGTGCAAGCCATTTTAAATACCGTGCATACACTGAATACGACAAAAATATTTGCAGTCCGAGACTTAATACTGCAAATCCCAAAACAACAAAACTAAAACGAATATGAGGGAACAAAAGGAGCGTTGATTGCGCCATTGCACCAAGATCTGCTCCGATATTTAAGGTATTTGCTCCAACAAGCAAAATAGTTAGTAAGTACAAAATGGGTCGTGGAAAATGGGTTTTTATGTTTGCGGCAAGGCCACGGCCCGTGGCAATGCCAATTCGAGCACACATTTCCTGCACAACCCCCATTAGGGGAAGTGAAAACGCAGCAAGCCAAAGCATTGAAAGCCCAAACCGAGCGCCTGCCTGAGAATACGTGGCAATTCCAGAAGGGTCATCATCTGCGGCTCCTGTCGTGAAACCAGGCCCTAATATTTGCCAGAAACGTGAAGCTTTTTTAGAAAAAATAGACATCACTCATTGTAACGTAAACACACCGCTCTTTTTCACTATCATTTTTTCAGAAATGAGACTTTTGAGTGCAGCTGGTAAATGATTCTTATCACCTGTAATCTTTTCTTTTAATATCGCTTCAGTTACATTTTTTTCTTTTACAAGTATTTTTAAAATACTTCCCCTCACTTCCCTCACCGAACCGCTAAATTTTGATTGTTTTGAATAGTGGGTACTTTTTCTGTTTGGGTTCGTAACAATTTTGGGGAGGTGAGAACCATAATCCATAAGCGCCCAGTACCACTCACGAGGATGGGCCGTGTCCATTGTTTTTTCAACGAGTGGAAGTAGTTCCCTGTCAGATACAGCTTTTTTGTCTGAAAAGAAGTGGTGAATAAAAATTCGTCTAATGTTTGTTTCAATAAATACTTGAGGCATATTAAATGCATACACCACAATTGCAGCTGCCGTGTTTAACCCCACACCTGGGAGTTCGTCGAGCAGTTCAATGGACTGAGGAAAAACCCTTTGATACTTTTCAACAATTATTTGTGCGGCTGTATGCATGTATTTTGCCCGGCGATTGTAGCCAAGACCGCTCCATACCCTCAAAACTTCTGAAAACGGCGCATCCGCTAGTAATTGAACCGTGGGAAAGGTGGTAATAATTTCGTTGTATTTCTCAACGACACGTGCCGTTTGTGTTTGCTGCAAGCACACTTCTGAAATAAAAATGAAGTAAGGATTGGTTGTTTCTCTCCATGGGAAATTTCGCTTGTTCTGCTTGTAAAAATCCCAAACGAGCTTTTGAAAATCTGAAGTTTTCATTCGTACCGTATTGCTTCAATTGGAGCTAAGTTTGCGGCCCTTCGGGCTGGAAACACCCCAAAGAACACCCCAATTGCGGAACTGATGCCTATCGCAATAATAACCGAGGTTGCATTTATGGCGAGCGGGAAGAATCGTGAAACTCCGGACACAATAAGTATGGCAAGCAACAGTCCTCCCACTCCTCCAATAAGGGATAACAACACGCTTTCTGTTAAAAACTGAAACAGAATGTCACGTTTAGTGGCACCAATAGCCCGCCTAATACCGACTTCTTTTGTGCGCTCTGTGACATTGGCATACATGATGTTCATAATCCCAATTCCACCAACAACAAGAGAAATGGAGCCAATTGCCACAAGAACTGAATTGATGATTGAAAAAATTGACGTTATGGCGTTTAAAAATTCTGTTTGTTTGATTACTGAAAAATCATCTTTTTTATATTTTTTAAGAAGAATTGCCTCAGCCTGACCCTTCACCACATCTACATCTCCGTCTTTACTTACTCCTAAATAAATCGTTGCAAATTTTTTATCTGGATTCAGCCCAATAAATGAAGTTGTATACGGAATATACACCCCATCATCAAAACTTGGTCCCCCAAACCCTCCACCGCCCTTTTCCTTCAAAACTCCTATGACTTTGTATCGTTGATTTGAAAAACTGATTGACTGTCCTACAGCACCTTCTACTCCACCAAAAAGCGCAACAGCTACTTTATTCCCTATCACTGCAGACTTTGACCGTTTCCCCACATCTGCTGTGGTAAACAAGTTTCCACTTTCAATTTGGAGGTTGAGAATAGAAAAAAGATCAGAGCTTGAAGCAAATAAACTACCGCTTTTGGTTTGACCTTCGGCTTCAGTCGTAACTGACTTTGTATACATAGGAACGACATAATCGATTGCGAGCCCGCGTTTCAGAGAAGCATAGGTTTGTTCGTCAAACGTAACGGGAGCAACCCGAGAGTCGCTTCCACCCTGAAACTGGCCATTATCTCCAATGACTTTTCCAGGAAGCACAAACAACAGGTTACTGCCCAAGCTTTCAAATTCGCCTTGAATATAATTTTTAAGTCCCACCCCAAGTGCAATGAGAATTACTACGGAAAGAACTCCAATTAAAATCCCGAGTGACGTTAAAATAGTACGAACTTTATTACGTCCAAAGTTCTTGAGAGCAGTTTTTAGCTGAAATGTAATGTATTTCATTTAATATTTCTTCACTATTTCACCGTCTTTCACAAAGATTTGTCGCTTGGTGCGATGCGCTACATTTTTATCATGGGTAACAATCGTAATCGTTACCCCTAAATCTTTATTCAGTTTTTCCATCAGTTGCAAAATCTCCTCTCCAGTTTTACTATCCAAGTTTCCGGTTGGCTCGTCGGCGAGAACCACTGTTGGCTTCATAATAAGAGCTCTGGCAATGGCTACCCGCTGTTGTTGGCCACCTGACAGTCGATTAGGGTAGCTATTTGCTTTTTCTGCAATTCCAAAAAGACCGAGCAGTTCCATACCATAGTCGTTTACATTAAACGAAAGCTTGTGCTTGGCATACACAGTTGGAAGCAGAACGTTTTCGAGAACAGTCAGTTTTTGAATGAGGTTGAACTGCTGAAACACAAAGCCAATAGTTTGGCCTCTCAGTGATGAAAGCTCATTGTCTGAAAGCTTTTCAGCATTTTTGCCATTAATGAGCACTTCACCCATGGTGGGTTGGTCAAGAAGCCCAATTATGTGCATAAGAGTTGATTTTCCAGATCCTGAAGTTCCTAAGATGCCAACATACTCCTTGTCTTTAATTTCCATTGACACATTTTTTAGCGCGTAAAACTGTCCATCGGCTACCTCGTAGACCTTGCTCACATTTTTAACTTGAATCATATGAAGATTAATCGTACACAACCGTTCCCTCAGAAATGTCTCCTTGAATCTCAGTTTTATCGTCACCTTCTATTCCCACCTTTATGTACTTTTTCGTGTTTTTTGAGTCAATATATACATACTTCCCCTCTTTGTCGCTTTTAACAAATTTTGCGGGAACAGAGAGAACGTTTTCTTTCTGAGAAAGTGTGAACGTCGTGTCACCAGTCATTCCCACTTTGTACTTATACGTGCTGTTATCAACGCTCAGGGTTACACGAACGGGATATACGGTTCCTGAATCGGCTGTACTTGGGGTGAATGAAATGTCAGAAACAACGCCGGTGATATGTTCATCAAGAAAAGAATCAAGCGCAATGACTGCTGTGTCGCCTACATGCAGATGAGAAACGTCTGTTTGGTCGGCATTCACTGAAAAATAGAGCGTTGTAGGGTTTACGATATTTATTTGAGGGGCACCTGCGGTAACATTCACCCCTGCTGACTCATTGGTAAGCTGTGCAACAATTCCCGCAAAAGGTGCGTAAATACTGCCATCCCGTAATGTTTTTTGAGCAGCGAGCATCGTGTTATATGCATTGTCATGAGCAACTTCAGCAGCTACACGAGTATTTTTCTCAGAATATGTCTCAGAGTCACTTTTGTTCTTCAAGTTGTCATGAACATAGTTCACATTGGCTTCGGCAGCCAGCAAATTTGATCGAGCTTGCTGATAGGCTGCATTTGTGGAAGTAGTATCAAGTTTAATAAGCGCTTGACCTTTTTTGACGGAATCGCCCACCTTCACTCCTACCCAGGAAACGGTTCCTGATTGATTAAATGCCATCGTTGCATTCGCGGTCGCTTTGAGTTCACCAGAGAGAACTAGCTCTTCTTTTACGGTTCCTCTCGAAACGGTTGCTGTTTCGCGTGGAGCGCTACTTCCTGAAGTTGCTTTCCGGATTACAAAAAATAATATTACGAGCACTACGGCAATTACCCAATTGCGACGACGTTTATACCATACTGGTGCCTTTTGTTTATCCATACAACTCACGTATTCTACCTCAAATGTAAGTATATGCCAATTTAATGCAAAACAAAGGGGCGACAATGCGCCCCATCTGACTATCGCCTCATAAACGTTGAAGAGGTCGGAATCCACTTTTTTCCAAGCTTTCTCATGATGATTGCCTTTACCGTTCCAGAATGATCCATCATAAGCATTTGTACCGTTCTTCTCTTTCTACGGAAGAGCCACGCATTTTCATATGCATTCGCCGCGAGACTCCACGACTTGTCTTTTTGTAAAACAGCTCCGGCTCCGTTAACAAGAACTACCTTTACCCACTCTTCTGATTTTGGAATTAGTTCCACAATGCACCTTACCCACTATTAATTACTATACCTTGATTATACCTCGTATAATCAAACATATGAATGTAAAGATTAACCAAAGCTGGAAGGACGTTTTGCAACCAGAATTTGATAAGCCGTATTTTGAAGAACTCACCAAATTTGTCAAAAAAGAGTATCAAGAAAAAACCATATTTCCGCCCGCTTCGCGTATATTTGCAGCTTTTAACGAAACACCATTTGAATCAGTCAAAGTAATTATTTTAGGACAAGATCCGTATCATGGCGTCGCCCAGGCAAACGGACTTTCATTTTCGGTTTCAGATGGCATACGCACACCACCCTCTCTTCAAAATATTTATAAGGAAATTCAAAGCGACTTGAAAAAGAACCCACCAGAATCAGGAAACTTAGAGCGTTGGTCTCGACAAGGAGTCCTTCTTTTAAATGCAACACTCACCGTTGAGTCGGGAAAACCAGGTAGTCACCAAAATAAAGGGTGGGAGCAGTTTACCGACGCGGTGGTAAAGATCTTAAACGAAAAGAAGCAAAATGTGGTTTTTATATTGTGGGGCGCATATGCACAAAAGAAAGGTGAACACATTGACCGCGCAAAACATCTGGTAATAGAGTCCGCGCATCCGTCCCCATTTTCGGCAGATAAGGGTTTTTTTGGAAGTCGTCCGTTCTCTCAAACCAATGCCTACCTAGTAATGCATGACGTGGAGCCTATTGAATGGTGATGGGAAGCAGCAGGTGTGCTGCTTCCCCACCTTAGCCAAACTTACGCTAGAT
Source organism: bacterium (assembly GCA_021824385.1). Lineage (GTDB taxonomy): Bacteria > Patescibacteriota > Microgenomatia > UBA8517 > UBA8517 > UBA5941. The sequence continues at coordinate 8,828 of JAKAKU010000126.1, forward strand.
AATGAACCTGTTGAGCTCCATGAGCGTCAAATATTTGACTCACTTGTTCAACAGTAAATGTATCCTTAGGCGAAACTGCCAAAATTATGGCACCTTCCCGAACATGTTGTTCGTAGTACTTTGCCGTCTCTTCAGGTACGCCCAAACCGACGAGTG
>JAKAKU010000017.1 GCA_021824385.1 bacterium
AGAACAAACGATGATGACGACAAACTAGTTGTTGTTCCAGAGGGTAAAGAATATTTAGATGAACAGATAAGAGCTTTAACTGAATTTCAGGAGAGATTTTTTGATAGTGAGATAATTAGAAATTAGCTTTCATTATGTTAGGGAAAAAAGCCTTAGTTGTACCGTTTGACCCGCTTGCCAAAAATGCAGGCATTTCTATAATTAGGGATATAAAGCACCACTTCCCGAGAATAGAGGTATTATTTATGGGTTCAGCCTCTCTTGAAATAGCAGGACAAAACGACATAGATATATATGCGTTATCAAAGCCAAAAGACTTTGAAAAATATTTGCCAACTTTCAAAAAACTATTCGGAGTACCCAAACGCATTCGTAAAACCTTTATTGAATGGAACTTTGATAAAAATGGCTATTCGGTCGAGTTGTTTTTGACAGTACCCCCCAGAAAACAAATTAAAATTTTTCAGATACTCAAATCAAATGAGGGGTTGAGAAAAGAATATGAAAAACTAAAGATTGAATATAACGGCAAAGATTTGGGTTCGTACACAAAGGCAAAGCACAATTTTCAACTAAAAATTCTATTGGACCGGAACTGAGCTAATTTCGTGTGTCGAACTCTTTTTTTGCATCTATTAGATAATTGATAATGTACTTAACGGTTTCTTCAGTGTTGTTTGCACTTAATAAATAAAACCTCAGAGCAACAACAGGTGTGCCGTTGTGGTTATAAAATGATGCGGAGGACTTGCTAAAAGCAACTTTTGGATTTTCACTCTCATGGATCTTTGTGAACCACTCAAAGAAGTCGCTTGTGTATTTAGTGTTTTTTGCTAACAAATTATCGTCAGACAACTCTTTGTTATGTTCTGCTATAACGTCTTGTCCCGTTTTTATGCATCTAATGAAAACGTCAATCGCAGGTAGATCAATATTTTCAATAACCATACCTGCGGCATTTAGTTTATCGTGTGCTTTCACAAATACTTCGCGCATCTTTAGCGCATGCCCCAGTAAAACACGATACCCATCTTTTCCAAAAACATTTAAGGTTACCCATGTAGCCAGTATGTTTGCGCAAGACCTTGAAGTTTCAAGTGTGTAGATCCCAGGATTATATTCCTTTTCATCATGGAACAGCGGGGTCATCATATCTTTTTGCCTCTTTAATAGATTAAAGTCATTTCTGTTCTTTAAGATAACCATACTTGAGTTGTACGGCGTGTACCCTGTTTTGTGGAAGTCAACCCCGAATGAGTCAGCAAGGTGGAGTTTTGAAATTTTCTCATAATTCTTACGAGCGTTGGCCAATGTTTTCTTGTCAAAGTCCAATGGGTTTTTATTAAAATCATAACCTGCGAAGTTGAGCCAGATCCAACCGAGTACACTGTCAACATGGAGGTGTGGAATATAATCAAGCTTGAACTCTTTGACGAGTTTGCGTCTGATTAAGTCAATTTCCACGATATCATCTATAGCCATATTTGAAGTCGTACCACCTACTGCCTCAATACAGGCTATTTTTTTACCTTTGCTTATCATTTCTCTACATTTATCTTCTAAGTCTTGCAGATTTGTGGTTTGATCTGTTTTTGTTTTCACCTGTACATAATTAAGTTGCCCTAAACCTAGCCAATTCGCAGCTGTTTGTTGGCTGTAGTGTGATGCTTTATTCCCGACGACAACGGCATCATTTGTAGCAATACCTTTAAGTAAGTGCTCTGGAGAAACTTTAGCTAATCCTATTTTTATTCCATAAAAATTAGTCCCTGTTCCCCCAAAAGTAAATACCCCTGAAGATTTTTTGCTATCCATCCCTGCCATTTTTGAAATTGCTGAAGCGCAAGACAATTCGGCCTTCAATGCTTCACCTGAATCTTCACCAGTCACAGCATTACCCATATATAGTGATGAGGCCATATAAGCAGCCAAATATATAAAACTCGGCTGAGGGATAATGTTTTTGACCATGTAAGGACTGTTTGCTTTCACAGACCGCTGCATCAACTCATTTAGTTTGTTAATTTCGGAATTATGATCAAAATTATAATTCTCAGGCATTGCAGAATCTGCTACAACCCCAGATATTGCTTTGGTTTTAAAAACAGGAAAAACAGGACCGTCCCCTTGATGGTCAACAAGATTAGTGACGGCTTTCTTTGTTAATTCGAGGAGAACATCAATATTGTCTCCATTGTCAGAAAGAAAGATATTCTTTCGAAGATCGTTAAGGATTCGTTGATATTTATTCTCCATATTTTTGTTTGAATTTATCGATTATACCGCACTATTTATCACAAACAAAATAACTATAGAGTGTTTAGAGTGTATAATGAGCATCAATATGTTAAATTTAATGACTTACAACATAGGAGGGAACAAAGAACACCTTTCTTTAATCGAGGAAATAGTTAAGGCAGAGAAGCCAGATGTATTGGTACTAAATGAGATAAGTTGGATAGATGATAAAAGCGCAGTTGAGATGTCGTCCAGAATCGGGTTACCTTATTTTTGCTTTTCAAAATCTACAAAGTCGATAAATCACACAGCTATTTTTTCCACTTTCAGCTTAGATAATCGTAGACACATTACCGGATTGCAGAATTCGGGGATTATTGTTATGGCAAAAACAAAGTACGGACAGATTTCTATTGCAGGTATACATTTGGCTCCAAACACTGAAGATACCCGATTATCAGAGATAAAAAATGTGTGTTCTGCACAATATAATTGTGAATATAAGATAATTATGGGCGATTTAAACTCAATTTCCCCCGAAAACCAAGTGAAGAGCAACCACCTTTCAGGCACCTCTGAATTTGAGGAACCAGTTCGATACGACGTTATCGGATTTATTAAAAACTTAGGTTACAGAGATGCAGCAGTAATCGCCTGCAAAGGGCATGTCGCAACTGTTCCATATACCGTGGACGGAAATGTAGAATATTACGACCTGAGGTTAGATTATGTTTTTCTTTCTGGTCAACTTGTTGATTCTAGAAGAGTTAACTACAGTGTGATAGCTAGTAAAAAAACCAATAGATTGTCTGATCATTACCCAATTGTGGTACGTATTAATTGACCCCATTTTGAGATTAGAACATGAAATTTAGCCTATATTGTGGTAAAATTCCACCTCAAGTTTAGCTATGGAGAGAAATTCCGAGATACTAAAACAATTTTACCCGAAAACAGTCGATATTAGCCTTACCGGAAAGTGCCAATTAGGCTGTCCGTTTTGCTGGGGTGAAGATCATACTGTCGGCACCATTCACGATGCTCAAAAGTGGAAAGAGTTATTGGGAAACTTCAGAGGGCTGGGAACATCCGGAGTGGTGTTTACTGGCGGCGAACCGCTTATGTCCCCTGAATTGATTGATGTCCTTAAGTACGCTAAAGAAGACTTGGGGCTGAGAACGACGCTTTCTACAAATGCAATATTACTGAAAGGGAAACATCAGTTAGTGTTGCCTTGGGTGGATGACCTTGGGCTTCCTTTGGACGGATCCACACCAGAAATCAACGGAGTTATGCGACCCGGTAAGATAAACAACTTTAAAAGAGTTATAGAGGGAATTAAGCTAGTCCAGAGTCAGTACCCAAATATTGACCTTACTGTGCGTACTGTTATAGCCAGACCAAATGTAAACGATGTAGCAAATATACCTCAAGTGCTTATAAACAATGGGGTTGACTTAACCCGTATACGCTACAAACTATATCAAGTCGAACCAATCGGCCCTAGAGCAGATATTGTAAATACTGACGCCTGGAAAGTAAGTGAGGGAGAGTGCAGGGAGGTTGAAAAAACCATAAGGCAATCTCATCCTGACGTATCGCTAACCATGCAGGTTTATAAGGAAACATCGGGAAGGTATTATCAGATAGGGCCACACGGTAACGCGTATGGAACTATTATTGACCACGATGGTACACCACAAATGGTAGATTTGGGCAACCCGATCGATAATTTTAAAGAAGCGGTTGATATGATTGCCAGTAGATATTCGCTACAAACAACACACTAAACACCGGTTTCGTCAGACCCCGGTGTTTTTGAGTTAAGATAGGACCTCATCTTGTTGTTAAAGTCCATAATCTGCGGTTTATTCGAGCTGAATTTTGGAAAACTTTCCAGATATCTCCAAATATCTTTTGAGAAAATTGTCGGGTTGATTCCATTTCTCTCGACAAACTCTTCATATATCGGAAGTATCCAAAAATGCACACTGGCAGGATTTTTGTATTTTTCGTCGTGGTATATATGTGCTTGTTCTATTCCCAGATTTAGCAAGCCTTGTCTTACCTCTCTAACCATAAACATACATTTTTCAAAAACATCTCGAGGTGTTTCGTCAATTCTACGAAAATGATCTCTCGGGCTAACAATGTAAAACCCAGGGATTGCGTATTTTGCATCTTGCCTGACAACGACATTGTCATCTGCGTAAACAGGTTTTAAGCAATCATCAATTTCATTTTCGTGGGCAAAAATGAATTCACCTTTTGACATACTATTATCACTAAGGAAGCATTGGAAATTTTTACTCCCACCTATACAAACATAATATTTTTTACCTGATGGCGCTACCGGAAGCTCGTTTTCTTCGAAGACTTCCAGAACTTGTTCTATCTTTTGTTCTTTTATTTCTTCTGTGGTTAGACTTTTTCCGGAGACGGGATGGGCATTAGTATCGGAGCTGCCGACTAAATCGGTGTCTCTATCTTGAAGCTCGCTTTCAAGTACACCACTAATTCCCGAGTTAAAATCTTTTATGGTTTCGCCGGTTACCGAATATGTATAACTTTTTATGTATTCTTCTATGTACGGTTGGTATACATCAACCGAAAAGCGTTCTGACAATCTATCGATGTGGAAAGGTATAGTGTAGCTGATTAATCTTTTTCCCGGATGCTCCTCGACATACAAACCACAAACTGCAACATCGAATTTGGTCTTTAACACCATTCGCAGTTGTCTTTGTATATTCGTAAGCCGCTCCAGACTTTTGTCGTCGAGATTTGCGATCGTCTCCGTGTATTCTGATGGCTCAACAGAATACATACCAGGAACGCTGCTATTTAATGCTTGTCTGACAATAAAGAAACCGTCGTCATGAACAGGTGTTATCCCTCTGCTGTCAATTTCCAGTTGTTCTCTTTCTGTCATGGTTAATTTTCGCTTCGCCCTGATAATTGTGAGATATAAACAACAATATTGCTAATATCAATATTCTTTTCAAGTTTTATTTCCGAGCATGCTTTAGTAATTTCAGATTTAATTTTCAGAATGAGCGATTGTTCTAAGTTATCTTTTTTCCCATTGAGATAAAGATTGACTATTGACTCTTTTTCCGACAGCCTGGAAATTGTTTTTATAGATTCGCCGACTGTCTCTGCTTTAAGTACATTTTTGTAGAAATCCACTGTATGATAATCTTCAATCATTAAAAGTATCGGGATAATCGCATAATATTCAAGTGATTTCGCAGGGCTTTTCTTCTGTACGAGCGATTCTTTAAAATATTCTGCCAATAATTTAGTCATTAATTGCAGATTGTATGAATACTCAAGTTCGTTAAGCTTTCGAAACACAAAAGACAAAATGTCATGCAAAACGTCGACCTCAGAAGGAAAAATGTCTGCGATTACATGACCCGTGTCATTTGGGCGAATATAAAAGGCATTATATTCTCTGGACAGCGGCAGCTCAGAACCAAATACAACTTTGTCTATGATTCTACGTAGTTGGCCTTTCGGAAATTTCAAATTGGTAATGTTCTGAAAAACTGTTTCGTATTTAACCAACTCAGGCTCAATCGAAATGCTTCCTTTCTCAACAATATCTTTCAAATCACGCTCTAAGTTCTCTCTATACAAATAGCTCCAGTTAAGTAGGAAATTTGTTCTCCATAAGTGGTCGAAGTATGCTACTTGCCCCGGTTTTGAAAACGAAGCGTCTTCCCAATCGAAAACATTTATGATGTTATCTTTTTCTATTATATTTCTAGGCAAAAATCCTCTATAAGAAATTCCTTTTTCTAATAAAAGATTTACGAATGATAGACACTCCTCTTTAGATAAAACAGGGCTCGAGCCGGCATAAACCATTTCATTCATGTTGGGACCAAGATATTCTGAAAGCAGAAAAACCCGATCATCATTGGTTTGTAGGGTAATTTTTTTTGGTACTAAGATATTAACTCTCTGCTTACCTATAAAAATTTCATTAAGCCTTTCTTTTGCCTGTTTAGAATTTGAGATTTCCACATCTGCTTTACTGCCGCTTGTTTCTTTCGAAATATAGGAAACTCCGTCAAATGTAAACACTCTGAACTTGTTTTTAATATCAATAAACCATCGACTACCGTAAAAACCATGTTCCTTGCTTGCATGGGCAATTTGAATGGCGCTAGCTAAGTCTTTAGCCTTAACTGTCTTAATTTCCTGACTGATACCTACAAGTTCCCAAAAAGATTTTTTCATGCACGAATTATATACAAAAACACCTTATATAATCCAATTATTTGCTATAAAGGAGATACTCCAGAAGTGGGGAGATTGTTATTCTTGCTTGCCTACCAAGCGAACAAATCTTCTTTTTCCAACTTTAACTATGCTTCCGTCTGGTTGATCTGCTATCACAATCGTTGAATTAAGATCGCTTTCTCTGAGTTCTTTGTCATCTATTTTTATAGCCCCCTGGTCCATTAGTCTCTTGGCGTCTGCTTTGCTTTTTACTAAGTTAGTTCTTTTGAGTATATCGAAAAGCTCTTTTACGCTTATATTTGATTCTACAGCAATGGCAGGGACCTCTTCCGGTGTTTCCTGGTGTTGCACAACCGTTTCGAAATGTTTTTGTGCCTGTTGTGCAGATTCTTCTCCGTCGTAAAACTTAACTATCTCGTAAGCCAACTCTTTTTTGAACTCCATCGGATTCCCCTTTCCGTCTTCCAGAGATTTCTTTATTTCGTGTATCCGATGCATAGGCACTAGGGTTGCGCTTTCTAAGTAAACAGGGATTAGATGGTCAGCAATTCTCATTACTTTTCCGTACTTTTCAGATGGAGGTTCGGTAACCAGAATCACATTTCCCCAACTTGTGCTCATTTTTCTACCATCGGTACCGGCTAACAATTGCAGAGTCATTATGTCTTGTGGTTTTTGACCAAAATTCTCTTGGATTTTTCTACCTGCTAAAAGATTAAATAACTGGTCAGTGCCGCCTATCTCGACATCGGCTTGAATATTAACTGAGTCCCATCCCTGGAGTAAACAATACAGAGCTTCGTGAAAACCAACTGGGTTATCCTTTTCGATTCTTTTTGCAAAGTTATCCCTTTGGACTATTTGTTGGAGAGTGAAGAAACTGGCCAGTTGAATCCAATCTTTAGGAGTAAGCTTATCTGTCCATTCACTGTTATGGTGGATTTCTGCTTTGTTTATGTCGATAATCCTGCCTATTTGATCTAGATACCTCGTCTCGTTAGATTCGACTTCGTCATGTGACAACATCTTTCTAGTGCTTTCCTTGTCAGATGCATCACCGATTTGTGCAGTCGCGTCACCAATGATTAGAACGATTTGGTGTCCCAAATCCTGAAATTCTTTTAGTTTTTTGATAGTAGAACCTCTCCCTATGTGAATATCCGGACCGGTGGGATCTATGCCAAACTTTACCCTCAAGACATCTCCAGAGAGCATCCTGTTTCTCAAATGTTCTTTTTCAATAACATCAACAACACCCCTATATAACAGTTCGTCGACTTTGCGTTCACGTTCTGAGGGGTCCAGTATTTCTCTTTCTCTCATTTTTTTGTTTGAATTTTTTTTATTAACTTTCATATGAACAGGTTTGAACTTGCAAATTTTAGTATAACCAGCATGATTTTACCACCATTACTATGTTATTTCAGGTTTGGGGTCTGACTGGGAGTTTTAAACTATATCAAACGCTTTTTTTTCGTCTTCGTGTTTCATCATTTCTCTTACCTTATCAATTTTTACCCAATCGTAGCCAATACTTTCTTCATTCAGAGCCACTTTCGCGTCGATATTTTCGAGTTTAACAGAAAAAAAGTGAATTTCCCTCTCAATGTTGTCTTTTCCTGTAAACTTTATTTTATAATCGAGATTCTTAGTTTCTTTAGAGTCATTTATAGAATATTCTTCAAAAACCTCGCGGATCGCCGCTTTTTCAAGTGACTCACTTTCCTCAACCCCACCAAAAACTATCGTCCATTCGTCTTCGCGACCATTAAAGGGTTTATTGTGTCTTAAAAGAAATCTTTTGTTTCCCTCAGGATCTATTGTCCAAACTATTACCCCTACTTTTTGAATTTTTATCATGCTGCTAGATTATAATCCATACATGAAAATCTTACTTAAAGCAATTGGAAATCGGAAGACTTGAAGTTATGAGAACCTAAAGGATCACCCTGTGCCGTGTAATTCTTTCGTCTTCCAATGTAACAGAGCGCAAGTTCTCCCCACAGAAAGTGAGCCGAAACCTAAAACGGCTTCCTGCGAAGCAGGAACTAGCCTCTTCCCCGCCAACTGGCGGGGAACTTCTGCACAATACGAAGTTTTGTGCTTCTTGCGTGAGCAAGAATACTGAGGAGCCTATGCCGTTTTCTGCAAAGCAGATGTTTTAATCTAAAACATCCGCGCACTTTCCTTGTAAGGGGTAAAACTATAAATCAGTCGCGAAGCGACTGTACGCGTGCGCAAAAAGAAGACGAGGCCAACGGCCTCTCTGGATAAGCAGAGCTTGTCTCTGCGAGTTAACGTGGCGGCTGATGCGGGCAGCCGCCACTCCGCTTCAAGAACGCAACTGAGTTTTGAGATAGGTTCGAATATTTTCGTGAAACCC
>JAKAKU010000139.1 GCA_021824385.1 bacterium
GACCGCTTTTGTAGTTTAGGGAGAAAGGAGGTGAAACGTGAAGACGTCAATGCATTGGCGCTTAAGAAGTCAACGATATCGACTGGTAGGAGTACGGTTTGTGATGAGTGGAATGTACCACTACTACCCATACGATCGAATTGTTCCTACAGAAAAATGCCCCAGTGATGACAGAACTCTTAAAAAGTTTTGTGGTCGCACCGTCAAAGTGGCAAGTTGAGACTATGCCGTACGAATGTTGTTTACGGAAACAAATTCGTGCGGCTTGTTTATTTGTATTGAATAATGGGGTCTCTCCAATTGTTTTTTTTGTGAAGACCTGAAACTTCGTCAGCAACCACTTGGGGCAGTGAATTCCATATTGCTCTTACCTCATCAAGTTTATGCGCCTTCTCAAGTTCTTCTGACAATTTTTCTAAAAGCGGGACCAAATACAGCACATCACGTGCAGCATACTCAACTTGTTCTTTTGACAGCGTTTTTACAAACCAATCTGATAGCTGCTCTTCTTTCGAAACGTGTATGTTGAGAAATTGAGGTAACAAAGAAACCAATGAAGTCGACTTTTGAGGATCGTTAAAAAGTACTTTTGCTGCTATTTTAGTACATGCTACGTTTGTAACAGTAATACCCCACTTCTCAGTAATCAAACTGCAATCACCAAACGCAAAATGAAACACCTTTTGGATTTCAGGATTTTTCAAGACTTCAAGCATATAGAGGGGAAGTTTATGTGGAAGAACTCGTACAATTACAGCACCAAATTCAGGGGTCGCAATTTGAATAGCTGCCAACTGAATGGTCTTAATATCAAATTGATTTGGATGAAGCGTTTTATATTCCAAGTCTATTGCAACTTGTTGAGCATGACGATATCGTCCATAACTTTGCTTTGGAAGATCTCCTTCGAATACTCGTGCTTCTCGTTTGTCTACACGAAAATAATTGGGAAGTCGTTTAGCCATAAACCCTATTCTACTTGAGAGCGTTGATAATGAAAACGGGAAAGAAAGTGGCTGAACAATTTGTTCAGCCACCGATGCATTACCTTTGAAGGTACAAGACAACCGCCAGTACGATCACAATACAGGCAAGCGCTACATAGGAAATGACAAATATGCTTGCTAAAAAGCCAATCAAAAGCGTTGTCATGGCGCGTTCCTCCTTTTTACCAAATGACGCTGTATAACCGTAGCTCCATGTCACTTTTTCTTCTTCGAAGCAGGTGAATAATAAGAGCAATAGCAGCTTCGACTACGAAGACCAGTGCAGAATAGTCAATAAACGTGTTTGTCCAGCCAGTGTTAAGGCCAGACCGAGCCAACGCAACCATACATCCTTCGAGATTAATCAGATACGCGAGCAGGAACAACACAAAGCAAATCAATCCTTCGTTGTCGTATCCAAAAAGTCTCAATAAGAGTTGAGCCATATCGCCTCCCCAAAAAAATACGTATCTGAACGATTATAGCAAGAACACGCGATTATTTCTTCTTTTTCCAAATGAAGTAGTTGTACATGAAGTAGTTGTATGGAAGTACCACGAAGACGACGATAATGAGAAGGAAGATGGTGCGATGATCGCCAAAAAATCTCACCATGAGTGCCCCCAATACCGTTTGAATAACCAATGCTCCTGAAGAAGTGAGATTAAATTGAAGGAATTTTTTGATAAGCTGTGACAGTCCTTCAATTTTTTCTGCTCTGAATGTCCAGATATTGTTTAAAGTAAAGTTACTAATAATGGCAAGTTCAGTAGAGAGTGCCCAACTTGCAGCCTCTGGGAACCTCAGATTTGAAAAGAAAGCGAGTGCCCCTGCATTTATAACAAAACCAATAAAACCGACAATGCCAAACTTAATCAGCTTTTGGCTGGCACGAAGCCGAAGTAGAAGCACCACTTTATTTGTTGCCACCATTTCCATCAAACTAAACTTTGATTTTTCCTCTTTACGTGTGCCAAAGGCGATGGGGACCTCAACAGTTTTTTTGGATAAGTTTACTGATTGATAAAACAGGTCGACTTTGAATGCAAAACGGTGAAGTTCCATAAGGTGGTCTAAGTCTATGTGATCCAAAACCCCTTTCACTTTTGTAAGACGAAAACCAGTTGTCACGTCATGAAGTTTTGGCAAAAACAAAACCGTTCGTGCAAACAAATTCCCCCAAAAACTAACGGCACGCCGATGCCAAGCCCATGTTTTGGGAATCGAGCCGCCAGCTACATATCGGCTGCCAATCACATAGTCGGCGCCCTCGAGAAATGCGTTTACCAGATCTTTAACATAAATGGGGTTATGCTGAAAATCGGCATCCATTTCGATCGTTGCATCTGCGTGAAGTGTATTCATGGCATACTTCATCCCCCGCACATACGCCATTCCAAGACCTTGTTTTTCACCCGTAAGAAGGTGTAAATTTTTGTATTTTTTTTGCGCTCTTTTTACCACCTCACCAGTGCCATCGGGAGAATTGTCGTCAACAACGAGCAAATGCATATCTGCATCTTTTATTTTTTGGAATTCTTTTTCGAACAGCACATCAATCATTTTGCCAATATTGGCAGCCTCGTTATAAGAGGGCATAACGATAACAATTTTTTTCATGGAAGACTTTGTGTGGCCACTGAATAAAAGACTGTTTGAACTACAAACAAAAGGGCAAGCGGAATGATTACGAGGAGAAACGCTTTTTTACGAGATATTTTGTAATGCACTGCCATTCCCACAACCAAAAGATAAATGCTATATAAGCTGAAGAACACTCCAATGTATGGAATCCACCCAAACAGTGAAAGCGGTGCACGAGAATAGGTATATGCTTTGTATGCGCTCCAGTAATCTCCCTTTACGCGACAAAGCTTGAGCCATAAATGGAGGGCTCCCGACCACACAAACCCGAGTGCAACCACTATGATTGCAGATACAAAAAAGGCAGGAAGAACATCCAGAAGTTGTGGCTTGTTTTCAGGAGTAAAAATACCTGAAAGTTGGTTTTGAAAGAGCGGATACAGGAGCGTTACTTCCAAAACTCCAAAAAGCGCGGCAACAACTGAAATCACAATTGAGTAGGTAAATGCCTCCTTCCAGTTTTTTTCTTTTTCTACACTTTTGTAAAAGGCTTCAGGCGTACGAAGCAGCTTTTTTGTTTTATCTACAAATTCCTTTGGAGAAAACGTGAGTTCCATGAGTCAATTGTATGATATTCCGTTTCAAAAGTCTAAAGTGCTAAAAATAGATTATACTTGGGGTATGTTAAAAATTGACATAGTCAGCCTATTCCCCAAGATGTTTGAAGGTCCTTTTAGTGATTCACTCATGGCCCGAGCTCAAAAGAAAAAGCTCGTTTCGATAAAAATCCATGATCTTCGACAATTCGGGCTGGGCTTTCGAAAAACAATCGACGACCGACCGTACGGTGGAGGCGTTGGGATGATCATGATGGTCGAGCCCATTGAGAAAGCCATTAAAAAACTCAAATACAAATTCCTGAGCATCCTTCGAAAGTATGAAAAAACAAAGGTAATTTTGCTTACTCCCCGCGGTAAACTATTTACTCAAGCAAAGGCAATGGAGCTTTCAAAGCTCGATCACCTAATCCTTATTTCAGGCCGCTACGAAGGCTTTGACGAGCGCATTCATGAGCACTTAGTCGATGAAGAACTTTCGATTGGTGATTATGTAATGATGGGAGGAGAACTTCCCGCAATGGTTGTCACAGAAACAGTCGTGCGACTTGTTCCTCACGTTATTGAAAAAGAAGATGCGACCAAGTACGAAAGTTTTAGTAATCCAAACGAACTCGAGGCACCTCAATATACCCGGCCCGAAAAATACAAGGGTTGGGAAGTTCCCAAAGTACTCCTCTCAGGGGACCCAGTAAAAATCTCTGCATGGAAAAGAGACGAATCTCTCAGAGTTACGAAGAAAAACCGACCAGATTTGATAAAAGAATAAGTGAGTAGGTTATTAATTATTCGTTTCCCCATTTGAATACACCGTTTGAAGCAATAAAGATTTCAGTTTCAAGCCTACAGTTGAGTTAACATTCGGAAGATCTGAAAGTGCGTCCGACGAGTGATTGTACGACTCGTATGCAATAAAAAGATCTCCCCACTCATGGGACGCAGACGGCCCAGCATTTTTAATATCCTGAATATATTTTTCAGAAGAAGGAAGATCTTTGAGATACGTGGATGCCGGAGTAATGGGCAAGAATTGGATACCATAAACATGCATCGCTTGGCCGCTAAACCATGTTGCAAAGTCACGCTTCCCTCCCCAAACTATAGAGGCAATAGGGTGAGTATATTCAGATGGAAATGGATTGTTTTCTCCAAACCAATACGTTTTCGTACCGATGAGTTCTTGTGAAAAAAGCCATGTGCCAAGATCTTTATATGCGGGGTTCTTTGTAACCGATCCCCACAGGGCTACTCCATACCACGCGTTCAGCGCTTCACTCGTTGATTCCTGATTATTACCATCTGCAAAAAAGCCTCTCCCATCTGCCCACGAATGGCTTTCATACGGAGAGAATGTGCGGAGATACGGATACATTGTGCTGGTTCTTTCATTTTCAGCAATGTCAGAAATCATCATTTCAACTTTTGCTGAAATATCGTGTCTAATCTCTGGCTTAAACGAGGACAATACCGCAGCAGCTCTAATATAGTAGCCCCAATGAAAATGGTGATCGCTTCCAAATTCATGGCCAAATTCTGGGTTTGAAGCAAGGAACATTTTTTTCTCATTTGAGTAAGAAGATTTTTCGAATTGATCTTTTAAAACCTCTTCAAGCTTTTGAAGAGCACTATCTCTTTCGGTATTTAAACCGTAAAGCTCCGCAAGTTGAGCAACAGTCGCGAGAGCCCCAACATAGGTTCCTCTAAAATATACTCCTGTGGGGGCTGGTTCTTTGAGAATGCGAGCTGTATCTTCAGATATGGCAGCTATAATGCGTTCACGCGAAGTGGCATTTGTGACTGCTTTAAATGTAAGTGGTAATTCTGGAGTGGGTACTGAAACAGTTATCTGTTTGCCCATGATGAGGCTCAGCTCTCCCACCGCTGTTTCATAGTGTCCAAGTATCTTTAGCTCTTCTGTGGCGTTGTGTGTTTGATGTGGCATTAAGGCAATAGCCGTGTTTTCGGAGGTTTCAGTGAGAAACTGAAGAGTGGTTTGTATTTCATTTTTGACTGTCGTGTGAGCTACTTGTGTATCGAGAATCGGATTCCACTTTAAGTTTGTTAACGTTGTTTGGTCAAAGTTTTGTTCAACGGGAAGAATTGTTAGTCGATATTTACCAGTTTCAAAATTTTGAAAAACATATCGTGATTTAAACTGTTCAGCGCAATTAAACTCAACCTGGGCATTTCCGGAAATATATATAAATGGAGACCCCTGAACTATCGTCACCATGTTATCAAAACCCCTCCCCTTTAGCTGCACTGTGACTCCCCAATCGGAATATGAGTAGACTGACGAACTCAGTACAGGTTCATGAAATGAGATAACGCATTCGGGAATAAAAGTGCCGTATTCAGTTTTTTCTACAGCAGAAACATGAGGCACTCCTACATGAAGCCCTTCAGAATCAATTTTATAAATACCCGGATATGCGAACACGTTAAAACTTGGAAACACATAAAAGCTACTAAACCATGAGTTTGTTTTTGTTGGTCTATTTAGGAGCACTTGAGGATTGGCAATTGCTGTTTTTGGTGAACTGTTATAAACACGTTTTTGTACATATAAAAAACCTATCAGGATAACCGGTAGCAACAAAAATAATAATAATTTATTCACGAAAAAATTTAGTTTCGAATGATAAGGTTGTTCCAAAGATCGGTAATAACTTCATTTGGTTTTCGCGCATTTGAGTTGGCAACCCATTTAACATCTAATATGTCACCATTCAAAAACGCTGAACCCTCTTCTGGATTTTTAAATTCAAACAAAAGATCGTACGACAACTCTCCGTTTATGTTTCCAGAAACTCTGCTCGTGCCAGTAAAAAAAACAGTATACGAAAGACCAAGGCGACTACTTAACGCCTCAAATGTTTTGGCCTGTTCTACTTCGCTCAAGCGTCTACTCGGAAGGGTCGCATGAAGTTTCACACCGTCGTCTGCAATCATTGTCAGCACTTTTGTATTTTGTGTTAAGTAACTTCCTGTCGAAACATCGACTGAGTTAATGGTTCCATTTCTCGGAGCAACAATTGTGAGCCGCTCAAGATTTGTTTTAAGAATTTGTGCCTCAGTACTCGCTGACAAATTATCCTTTTGATATTTTTCCAGAGTCGATAACTTCGCTTGTGATATTTCATCACTTAATTGCACGAGCATGTCTCCTTTTGAGACTGACTGGCCAGGAGAAACAAAAATGGTTTCTACTTTCCCAGAAATGGGATTATTGAGTGCAACTTCATCTTTTACAACCGTAAGAGCAAATTCATTTGAAGTAAGACGCTGAGAATTCGTTTTTCGAGCCAATGCAAATCCTGACACAATAAATGCAAACGCAAAAACAAGAATAAAATAGAGAGAGTTAGTAAGTAAAAGTTTTATATTCATACAAGGTTTTTTTGAGTTTGTTTTTGACCAGACATGATGAAGATGACCAGCAGATACAGGTTCCAACATGCCAAGAGTGAGTAAAACAATGTTGTCCAGAACTCTATAGGATTATACCAACCAATAACAAGACTGAAAAGAGTCAATATTACGATGAATACATGTGGCCATACCCACTTCATAAGTGGCTCTTTTTTTCTATTTCGAGTCGTCGTTGCAATCCACTCGTCTTTTCCTCCTCTGAATGTCGAAATAAAGGCAAGAAGATAAGGATAAAAAGAAGAAATGGAAACAGAAATCATGGATATTTTAATGTTTCCGAGAAGGAGCCAGCTCAATGAATAATAAAGCGCGACATATGGGACATAGTGCAACAGCCAGACGACAGATCCTTCAGTTTGAAGTGGTTTTATCCCAAAAAGAAGATAAATAATTGGGAAGAATAAATAGGCAATAATCGTAATTGTTACCAAGTAAAAAGAATTAGATAAAAAGTATTGCGTTTTTTGGTCTAACGTCAAGGTTTTTGATGTAAATGGATTTCTTTGAAACAACATGGAAAATCCTCCTTTAGCCCAACGCATTTGTTGTTTGAAATAAGCTGGAATTGTTTCGGGAGCAACGCCTTCTGCAAGAATCTCATTTACAAAAATTGTTTTCCATCCAAGTTCATGAAGTCGGTATGATGTCCAAATGTCTTCAGAATGAGATACCTGTGCAATTCCCCCCGCTTCATTGATAGCGCTTCTTCTGAAAAGCATGTTTGTTCCAACGCAAAAAGCAGAATTACTCGCGTTTTTTGCTGGGCATACATACCGGTAAAAAATGTCTTGGGCTTCTGAGGTACCTTCTGCAATAAAATTGTGCCTATTGATAAAATATTGTGGTGATTGAACCATCGAAACTTTAGGGTCTGACATATAGGGAAGCAGTTCTGAAATAAATTCTTTCTTAGGTACTTGATCAGCGTCTAAAATCACAAAAAATTCAGCAGTACTAATTTTTAACAACCCGTTGTTTACATTCCCTGCCTTTGCGTGTTTTCTGATTTCACGTCCTAAATATCCCACCCCTATTCGATTACATAAAGCCTTAACCTCAAGAGAATTACTGTCATCTAAAACAAAGGTATTGTGTTTATACTCAATATGTTTTGCAGCTATTGCAGTTTTTTCTATAACTGAGAGTGGTTCCCCTGCCACTGTTATTAGCACGTCAACTGTTTTGCCTGCATGTACAAAATCGCGATCAATTGCTTTTTCATGTACCCGATGATGTTCAGGAATTAAAACGTCAAACATAATGGTGAACCAAAGTCCCATGACTGCAAAAATTCCAATTCCATCGGAAATTAAAAGAAGAATATATAGGAAAATATTGTCTGCATTACTCCAATTAAATACAAACACAATATATGAAAACACCACAAAAGGTGCAACAAATAAAAACAATATTGTCGTGTTTGAAAGTCGTTTGGCTTTTAAGAGAGTTTTTTCCATTGGATATAAATAATGTATGAAAAGACCGATGCCAATGCACTGAGTCCGCTCAGGGCTTGAAGCGGCCAATACCAGTCAGGCCAAGTGTTTACCAAATAAAGGTCGGTTAACGAAACATTGGCGAGGTTTATTTTCATGTACCTTAGGGAAGTGGCCTGTACTACAACATTTTTGTTTGAAGCGTGCCAATTATTATCAAAACTTTGCATAATAATTAACACCGGATTTTTAAATCGTGTTGGAGCGAGTTGAATAGAAAGACTATTGGCACTAGAAAAGGTAAGCTCGACTGGTACCGCGTTATCAGAATGTAAAAGGGCTGCATATCGTGATACTTGTAGATCCCATGGTGAATATGATGCAGCGTTTAGTGAAGGGTTTATTAAATGCACTGTATCTATTTTTTCAAGTTCTGAACCTTCTACAATATACGCATAATGAATCGGCTGTATGTTTTTGATTACTACAAACGAGCTCTGACTCGTGTCCACGTTTGCTTCAATAACAAATGAATCTTTTGTCTTTGGTTGATTTACTAAGTCAATCAGATGTGAGTATTTTGGAAACACAAAATATTGCACTCCGAGCACGGCACTGTAGTCACTCACAAGTTGTCCTCGAGTAACCGAAAGTCCGGTAAACGATCCTTCATTTGACAAAAGCCCCGAAAAACGAAGTGACAATGGACTGGGTAAAAGATGGGTGTTGTATGAGCCAGACAACCTGAGAGAAGGATGTACATAACTTGCTTC
>JAKAKU010000136.1 GCA_021824385.1 bacterium
CTGCATAAGCAGGACATTGAAGTAATGGCTCCTGATAAGATTGAATTGCCAAAAATAGAAGACCGACAAGTAAAATTCTTATCAGAAGAACAGGTGGAGCGATTATTGGCAGCCCCAACGCTCTCAAATATAGCCGGACGTCGTGACAAAGCGATTTTAGAGCTTCTTTTTTCAACCGGTCTTCGTGTCTCAGAGCTTACCCACCTCAATAAAGATAGTGTTGACTTGGAGCGACGAGAGTTTGGAGTTGTCGGAAAAGGTGGAAAAGCACGAGTTGTTTTCCTTTCAGAGCGAGCAGCGGAATGGTTGAGACAGTATCTCAGTGCTCGGCGTGATCATTACACACCGATGTTTATTCGACATAAGGGTAAACATGATCCAAGTGTTGACGATAATGATATGCGTTTAACCCCACGTTCAATTCAGCGAATGGTAAAAAAATACGTTAAAAAGATTAAACTTCCGGTTGAAGCAACACCTCACGTTTTACGACACAGTTTTGCGACTGATCTTTTAACCGGTGGTGCTGATCTAAGAAGTGTTCAAGAGATGCTCGGCCATAAAAATGTTGCAACAACTCAGATATATACTCATGTGACTAATAAACATCTTCGTGAAGTTCACGAAGCATTTCATGGACTACAACGAGCGAATCAACATGAAAAAAATGAAGATAAACCTTTGACACAACCACAGGGATAGATTACAGTTGAACTCAGCGTATGTCCGAAGAGACTCCAGCACAAATGCCATTTCATGAAGAGACATCATTTGAACTCGACAGAGATCAACTTGAAAGTATTTTACTTGAGAGCCAGAATATCTCACCCTCGGAAAAAGAAAGACTCAACACCATAATTGTAGATGCAAATCTAAAAATATCTGCAGAGTTTGCAGATATTGTGCCTCCCATTCCTGACTCCGATATAGTTAAAAAATTTGTTTTTGTAGATAAAGACACAATGAACGAGTTGGAAGATGCTTGGGATCCCACTTCAAATTTAAATTTAGAGTATTCAGATCGTGCAAATACAACTGGACGTGTCTTTTTGTATGAAGGGCGGTTTGTTATTGAGGTACCTGCAACGGATGATCTTTGGGGAAATTTAACTGAAAACAATAGAAATATTTTAGTTCGAAAATATAAAACAGAGGAAAAAGCAAAAGAATTGGTAAGACGAGCACTCGACACAAATATCATCATTCACGAAAGTACCCACTTATACCAAATCCCTAATGCTGATAAAAAGATGTATCTACTTCGCGAAACTCAAGCCGAGTGGATGACACGGAAACATGTACCTCATGAACTGAGAGTTTCTAACCCAGAATTCGAGAAAAAAGCTGACTTCTATCAATGGCTGGTTGATAAATATGGTGTAAAAAATGCACATGAGTGTGCTTTAACAGGAAATGTTGAGAATGATACTGAGATTGTTTCGAATATAATGAGCGAATTCTCTGAAGGCGCTGTAAAAGATCTTTTCCCGAACCTAAAAAACGGATAAGGTTTTATTGAAGAAAAACACATGGTCCTCCCCATTTATTTAAGCTAAAAAAGATTTGAATTCTTCGCAGTAGCAGTAGTCATGGTTGTTTGCTACCTTTTTAACTACTGGTATATTGATATCTTTTTCTTCAAAAAACTTAGACACTTGGGCGAAATTTCCATGAGGATCTTGATCATTTTGGAAGCAAATCGTTCGAGAATTTACATTTTTGAAGTTTTCATAAATAGTCCACTCTTCACTTTTTAAATCATTCAGTGGAATTCCACATAAAATAATTTTGGAGAAACTTGCTGGTGAGTGCTTGACTATGTTTGCCAACACATACGTTCCGATTGATTTTGCCAAAACGTTAATTGGTTTATTGGAATGTTTCTCAAGTTGAGTAATAATCGCCTTCGCTTCAAGTTCGGCCGAAAAATCGGCACTCTCCCCGCTCTCCCAATGTTTCCATTCCCACATTTTAGCCTCAAATTGAGGCTGCATCTCGTTCGCCATTTGATTGGCCCAGTCTTTATTTTTGAGGGAAAAACCGGGAAGAATAAGTATGTCAGTCATTTCTTATTCCTCTTCTCCACCCTTTTCTAATGTGGTAACAGCAGCAACTCGGTCGTCGCTATTGGTGAAGCGCATGAGAATCACGCCTTGAGTACTTCGCCCCATTTGTGGGACGTTTTTGATAGGGAGCTTAATAACTTGGGCATATTTACTGGTAATTACCAATTGGTTGATGTCTTCGTTTATCATAATGGCTGCAGCGAGCATCCCTGTTTTTGCACTCACTACTGAAACTTTTACTCCTTGTCCGCCACGCTTTTGCACAGGGAAATCGGAAATTTTCGTTCGTTTTCCTATCCCCTTCTCCGAAAGTGTCAAAATATCACGATAGACTTTTTTGCCTTCCGCATTTACGTCAGCGAGCTTTTCAGGGAATACTTCCATTCCGAGGAGCTGATCATCTCCTTTGAGCATAATACCGCGAACTCCCGTTGTTGCGCGTCCCATGGGCCGCACGTTGTCTTCCTTAAAACGGATACTCTTTCCAGCTTTGGTAAGGAGGAGTACATGATCGGTGCCGGTTGTCGGTGCAACACTTACGAGTGAGTCGTTTTTATCGAGCTTAATAGCAATAAGACCGTTTGATCTTAAGTTTTCAAATTCCGAAAGTTTTGTTTTTTTAATCGTTCCTCTTTGCGTAGCCATGATTAAGTGTTTTGCTGTGGCATCCATAGGAACGAGGGACTTAATTTCCTCCCCTTGGTCAAGGTTAATAATATTCACCAAGGCTTGCCCTTTTGCGGTTCTACTACTCTCTGGAATTTCGTATACTTTTGCGCCAAACACACGACCTTTGTTCGTAAAGAACAATAGTTGATCGTGGGTTGAAGCAGTTTTTAGGAACGAAATCTCATCTTCTTCTTTGGTGGCCATCCCAATTACTCCCTTTCCACCGCGTCGTTGCGCTTTATAGGTGTTTTTAGGAAGACGCTTAATATAACCGGTTTTGGTAACGGTAATAAGAACGTCTTCTTTTTGAACTAAATCTTCCTCAGAAAATTCACCAATTTTTTGTTTGTAAATTTTGGTGCGACGGGCATCACCATACAGTTCTCGTAATGTTGTGAGTTCATCAACGATGACTTTGAGTGGTTTTTCAGGATCTTTCAGAATCTTAATAAGCCGCTCAATAAGTTCCATGAGTTCTTTGTATTCCCTCTCAATTTTTTCTCGCTCAAGCGCAGCCAATCGCCTCAGCTGCATATCCAAAATGGCCGTCGCTTGAATTTCACTGAATCCAAATTTTGCAATTAAGTTTGTTTTGGCTTCATCTTGAGTACTACTTGCACGAATGGTCTTGATTACCTCATCTAAGTGATCGAGTGCAATCTTTAATCCTTCTAAAATGTGAGCCCGCTTTTTGGCTTGGGTAAGTTCAAAAATAGTTCTTCGCACAATCACTTTTTGTCGGTGTCTCACGTACTCGACGAGAATTTGCTTCAGGTTTACCGTGTGTGGAGTACCATTTACGAGCGTCACAAAGTTTGCTGAAAAAGCACTTTGCAGTTTGGTGTGCTTGTACAGATTGTTGAGCACGCTTTTTGGTTTTGCATCGCGCTTGAGTTCAATAACAATACTCATTCCCGCTTTGTCACTTTCATCGCGTAGGGCCACGATACCGACGAGCTTTTTGTCACGTACAAGATCGGCAATGTTTGCAACCAGATGTGCTTTGTTTACTTGATATGGAAGCTCTGTAATTTCAATAATGGTACGTCCTTTTTTGCCTTCTTTGATTTCTGCGATACCACGAACAACAATACGTCCACGTCCTGTGGCGTACACATCTTCAAGTGAATGTGCATCATAGATTGCTCCCCCCGTTGGGAAATCGGGTCCAGGAACAAACTTGGTAAGTTCAGCGATTGAAATAGGACTATCAAATGAAACAGAGGAGGCGTTGAGTTCTAAATCAGTCAATGCTTGTGCTCCACCAGAGGCAATAAGATCAATTTTCTTGATAAAAAATTCTGCTTCTTCAGTGTGTTTGGTTTCCTCAACCACGGGCTTTCCCACTTTTATCGTTTCAATCGCGGCATCAATAACCTCTTTAATATTGTGAGGCGGAATTTTTGTGGCCATACCAACCGCGATACCTTCTGAGCCCATAAGGAGCAAGTTTGGCAAGAGCGCTGGCATATAAGCCGGCTCCTTTCGGCTTGCGTCAAAGTTATCGGTGAAGTCTACCGTATCTTTGTCGATATCAGCCAAAAGTGCCTGAGTGATTTTGGCCATGCGTGCTTCGGTATAACGCATAGCTGCGGGTGGATCACCGTCGATTGATCCAAAGTTACCCTGACCATCGACAAGCGGATACCGCATTGAAAAAGACTGCGCGAGTCGAACCATAGCGTCATATACAGAAGCATCTCCATGCGGATGATATTTACCAAGTACTTCTCCAACCACTGTTGCACTCTTTTTGTATGGTGAGCTATGAGTCATTTGCATGTCATGCATGGCGTAGAGAATTCTTCTGTGGACTGGTTTTAATCCGTCACGAATGTCAGGAAGTGCACGAGAGACAATTACGCTCATAGCGTAATCTAGATAGCTTTTGGAAAGCTCTGAAGTAATATCAACTGAAAGTACTCGACCGATGTTCATAATTCCTGAAATTTGCTTCTCATAATAAATTTGCTTCGCATAAAAATAAAAAAAGGCTCAATGCCTATGCATTGTAGCCTTTTTAGTTTGTGCGAGCAAGAGTCTTAGTAACTATTCCTCATCATTGGACGAGAAGTAGGTGTTGGCTTTTGCGTGCCGGTTGGTTGCAATTTAACGGGAGTAGGAGTGTTTCCGGGAACTCTCATCATCATAGCGTTTGTCTGCTCCACTTTTTGGTTGCTGTTAGCAATCGAGATAACAGGAATCATAATTGCGAAAAGTGCCATAATAGCAAGAGGAAGCATTGGGCCTGAATGAATAGGTTTAATACTAGCCATGAATAATCACCTCCGTATTCTTGAGACTGAAATTAATATTGAAGATCATGCTTCAGGAATTACGACCATTGCAATTCCATAAGCAACAATTCCTGGAACGAAGCCGGTGAACGCAACAAGCGCAACAAACGCGAGTCGTAAAATCGTTGAATCAATTTTGAAATACTGTGCAAGTCCACCCAATACGCCACCAATCATCTTGTCTTTCTTGCTTCTGGTAAACTTTGCTGTAAATGTTGCTGCTGCCATGGATTCATTATGAAATTATTAATGGCATCTGGTCAAGTGGGCAAAATTATTGAGGTTTATTTGCCGGCAAAATATCTTTTGCCTCTCTCATTTTTACTACAATGGGACGGAGGAACTGAATTCCGAGAGATGCAATCTTATATCCAATTGACGCGATAAATCCCATCAGAAACATGTGTGCCGCAATATTACTGCTGTCGTTCAAAAGTGCCGAGGAAACGATTTCCTGAGGTTTGATTTGTGCCTTTTGCCTTTCAAGAGCTGCTTGTTGCTCTGACGTGAGCCCTTCCCCACTCCCTAGCAGACTACTGAGGTTTAAGGAGATTCCCTCAAAGTGAAAAAGACTGACTGGCTTTTCTTTTGCAGTAAAGACTTGGTACACACTAAAGCCGGAAAACAAAATGATAATAAGTCCAACCGCAACAAGCACGTATCCTGTTATTTTCTCAGTCATAATTTATTATATACATCGTGAGTACAAAAGACTATACTAATAGAAGTACAGCTGGTTGAGATCCTCCTTACGCCTGTAGTGAAATGTGACAGCAACAGCACATTGTTTTCAAGTAAAATTCCGCGAGCCGTAAGTCTATTCTCCTCCTTGTCTCAGCCAGCTGAACTTGTTTTGATTGAGTATCCACACGGATACCAAAGCCCCGGCACTGTCCGGGGTTTTATTTTGTCTATTGAGTTGAGTTTGAGCTTACCTGGTATATATTGAGTAAGCTTCCGGTAGAAAGCGAGTACTCCTTTTTAAGGAAAAAATGCAGTTTCGGTTTTTCAACATGTACTTCTCCAAATGAGCATCCCCAGGGACAACGAACGGTGGCCGTTCCTGTTATCGTTTTTTCTCCTACCGGTAAAAGTTTTCCGTCTACCAACACGTCACTGCCTGTTTTATAGCTGTCACCTTCTCGAACAAAACAAACCGTGTTCTCAAGTGCAACTTCTTTTACAAAGTTACTACAGTTGTGTGTTTCTTCCACATAATTTCTGACTTGAGTGAGTGCCTTTACATTTTTAATGTCTTGTACTCCTGTTGTGTCTGGAGAGGTAATTACATACGAAGCTGTTCGAAGATATGTTTCTATCGCTTCTCTGTTTGGAAATGCATTTGCATGAAACTCCTGTACTAAAAAGGCGGGATCTGGCGTAACAACGGTGCTTTTGGTTGGACCATTTACATAGTGGAAAACCTTAAGATAGAGCGAAAGAGTACTTGGGTTGATTGCCTCTGTTTCGTAAGCTACTACAATATTTCCCGGGTTTCTGGTGACTTCGGCAATAATGCTTGAGTTTGGCCACACTTCCCGATTTGCCTTCTTGGATACGGAATCATGTATGTCGATAATATTTACCGCCTGAATAACAGGGACGTCTACAGATAAACGCACCCCTTCAAGGATTGGCGGTCGTATTGTTAACACTAAAAAGTAACTCATGCAAAGAAAAACAAATACACCTGTAATACCCACCCCGACATTTTTGAACGTGGTAACGAGTCTCTCCAGAAAAAGCGCAACGATAATCATCATAAATGGAACAAGTGGAATTAGGTACCGCGCGTCTTTATTTTGAATAAAACTAAACGCCAATACCCCAACAACTACTTGTGTGAGTAGTAAGAGTCTTGGTTTTGATTTTACTGTGATGAGCGAAACAACCGCGAGTAAAATAAAAAGCGCGATCAATGGAGTTGTAATGTAGTTTGCTATTTTCTGTACATAATAAATGCCGTTTTGAACGCTAAATAAGTTTGTTGGGTCACCCGTTTCCCCTACTGAATTTACCGTTATTAAAAATCGTAAACTCTGAAAATTGACAATATACCAAGGTGCGGCTATGAGCAGTCCCACTATTCCCCCAAATACTGTTGGCTTTAGAGCTTTAACAAATTTTTTCCGTCTTATTGTTTGCTGAAGTGCAAAAACAAATGGCACAGCTACAAAAACTATTCCGGTCCACTTCGTGAGAATGAGTATTCCAAGGGAAGCGAAAAATAAAAAAGTCCAATACTTTTGAGTCAAATGTACACTTTTTTGAAGGAGCACTAGTGATAGTAACACCAGGGCTGTAAGCGGAATATCAAGCATCATTCTTCTCGATTCGCTAAAAACAATGGGACAAACAGAAAAGAGTATTGTTGCAAAAAGGGCAACTCTTCTACTACTCGTGAGTAACAGCGTATAGCGGTACAGAAAAATAAGGGCACAGACAAAAAATATGGTACCGGTAAATTGAATAACTTTAAATGAAGGACCAGCGACAAGTATCAAAAGTGCTGTTGTTGTATGCACAAAAATTGGATAGTAATTTGAAGAACGGAGCACATCTAGAAATTGGAACGTACGAAGTTTGTCGGCAATATCAAGTGCAATAGTGGTGTGTGCGGCAGCATCCCATGAGGGTGGCTGGTTATTTATATAAATCCATATCGTGTTTATAGCCACATGAACTGCAATGAGTGCTATCAAGAGTTTAACTTCAAGAGAAAGCATTTTTTTCATATTTCTAACTCATTATACTCACATTGTTTTCCCCTCTTGACACGAGTTCTCAAAAATTTCTATTCTGAATTTAACTTAAGAAATGAAGAAGATTTTTTATAAATCACTCTTTACTTTTTTTATTATTTTCTCCTGTTCTTTCCTTCTTTCTTCTGCCAAATTTGTTTCAGCTGCTGCAACTCATCTGGTGATTTCTCAAGTGCAAGTTGGTGGCAGTAGTGGCAACGGTGGAGCTGGAAATGAATTTGTAGAGCTTTATAATCCCACAAATAGCGCCATCGATATTACCGGGTGGCGATTGAGAGTTGAAAATTCAACAGGAACTTCTTTTTCGAATCTGGTCTCAAGTATGTCTGGGTCAATAGCCGCACATCACTATTATTTGGTGGGAAGCCCTGCATACAATGGAAGTGCTGTTGTGGATGCGCCCTATTCAGCCAGCTCAAGCGCGATTCCTGCTAATGGAACTATTCTCTTATATAGTGATGCAAGTGTGACTCTTGTTGATAAAGTTGGAATGGGAACTGCAACTGATTTTGAAACGACAGCAGCCCCACTTCCTGCAAATGATGGAAGTATTCAGCGAAAACTCGATGACACGAGTGCACACGGACTCGATACCGACAACAACTTATCTGATTTTGAAGTATTAGTCATTTCTACTCCTCGAAATTCCACAACAGTTGTTGCCACACCTACTGCTTCTCCAACTGCAAGTCCGACACCCACAAGCACACCAACATCGTCACCAACAGGCAGTCCAACGGCGACACCAAGTCCAACACCTACGGCAACAAGCACCCCAACCAGTACCCCTACCCCAACATCAACGTCGACGAGTTCTCCAACGCCAACTGTTACACCAACAGCCACACCAACACCCACTAGTACTCCCACCGGTGGTCCAGTTATTGGAATATTTAATTTTCCTGATGTGAAGATTGTTTGCCGAGTGAACTACAAATTTGTGCATCACCACTGGTTCTTTGGATTCTTCCCACAAATTACCTGCT
>JAKAKU010000133.1 GCA_021824385.1 bacterium
AACTCATAATTATCTAAACTAAGAGAGCATTATAGCATCAAAAATCATACACGAAGGATTAAATGTTGGATATAAGAGTAAATATTTAATGTTAACTCTTCCCCGCCAAACCTTTAATGATGTCTACAAGAAGTCGAACAATTGCGTTGACAGCAATTCCAATCCATCCAAAGATCATACGAATAATTTTTACCAACTGGTACTGAGAAGTTTTTATATACCTATTGTCACCAATTCCCCCTGGGGTATTGGCTGCTGTTTGCATAAATGTATCCATAGTAGGTGGTCGCACCTGGATTCGAACCAGGGACCTTTCGAATGTGAATCGAACGCTCTAACCAACTGAGCTATGCGACCTGATTGTATCAGATTATACCACTTGTCTACTAGAGGTTTATACCGATACAATAACGTATTATGCAGAAGCTGGGTTCTTTTTTCTTTGAAATACTTCAAACGCTTGTTTTTGCCATATCTATTTTTTTGTTTGTGTACCTACTTCTTCTTCAACCCCACAAAATTAAGGGGAGTTCTATGGAGCCAAATTTTCATGACGGTGAGTACTTGTTAACCGACAAAATCAGCTACCGACTGCACACTCCCGAGCGGGGCGATGTTATTGTGTTTAAGGCTCCACCAGATTATGTAGACGAATTTATTAAGCGAATTATAGGTATACCTGGAGACACTGTTTCTGTCAAAAATTCAAAGGTTTTTGTGAACGGCAGAGAGATACCGGAGGCATATATTCCTGCTGAATATCACACCTATGCAGGTCGGTTTGCAGATGAAGGGGCAGTTCTAACCGTTCCTGCTGATGAATACTTTGTGCTTGGGGATAATCGTGAACATTCACTCGATTCCAGAAATATTGGCTTTATTGGAAAAGATAAAATTACAGGCAGAGCATGGCTTATCTACTGGCCTGTCAACAAAGCAGGAATTGTTAAAAACCCCAACAAGTAATTATCATTTGACTTCATTTTTGGAGCAAAGTAAACTATGAGTCTCGCATTAGTGAAGGGACGAGTGAGATGTTATTCCGTAGGCAAGTACTTGTAACAGTTCGTGCTCGTATAATTGCAATAGTCGTAGCCACAGTCGTTGGAACGCTGATAGCGGTACTAATCGCAACGAGCCTATTTCCGATAGAAGTACGCACAAGGGCTACAAAAGCTCAAGACAATGTAACGTCAGAGATTGGAAAGATAGACCTTATCGGAACATTTGATGAACACTACAAGGCCTTTCGAGTTCGAGTCGACGACGGTCTGGGATACTTTACCTGCTTAGTGGTTACTTCGAAAAATGAGAATAACACGGGCCCAGTATCACTGAGTTGTAAATAAAATTGATTCGGATGGGAGTAGCTTTATGGCTACTCTCTTTTTTTGTCATGAAAGCCTTATGCGGCCTTACCAGTAATTGAAGAATAGATCTTTTGAAGTTTTTGATCGGTTTCTTCTAAACTGCCATAAAATGTAAACACAACTTTTGTTTGACGTTTGCTGCGTGAAAGCTTGACTTCAGTTGATTTAGGATCTTCTTCAGCTGAGAAACGAAGTGTATTCTCAAGCTCCGTTTTCATTTTGTCCATGTCTTCTGACACAATGTGGAGATCATCAGTTCTTGTTTTTGGCTTAATTGCCTGATTGCTCTTAGCCTTCATGCGTCTTGCAAGCTCCTCTGCCCTGCGAACTGATGCACTTTCTCGAAGAACCTGTTTATACGCCTCTATAATGAGTGCAGGGTCATCAATAGAAGACAACGCTCGTGCGTGACCTTCTGAAATAAGACCAGACAAAAGACCATCCTTTAAAGCATCCGGAAGCATCAGGAGTCGCATAGAATTACTGACATACGCAACAGATTTTCCAATACGAACGGCAACCTCACTGGTCGTGAGAGTAAATTCATTCATGAGTCGCTCAAAGCCCTTAGCACGATCGAGGGCATTTAGGTCAACCCGTTGTACATTTTCCACAATTGCCATTTCAAGCATTCCTTTTGGAGTTGTTTCACGAACAATTGCGGGCGCATGGGTGAGACCGGCAAGCTTACTTGCACGCCATCTGCGTTCACCTGCGATGATTTGATAGCCTGCAGGGGTACGTGCAATAACGAGTGGTTCAAGTACGCCGTGTTCTTTGATGGAGTCTACAAGATCGACTAAACTTTCGGGGGTAATAATTCCACGCGGTTGAAGCGGGTTTGGTTGGAGTTCTTCTAATGCAATCTGAATAATTTCTTCTGCCATGGACAAGTTAATTTACTAACACAAAAAACTTAAACTATTGAGACAAACTTTCGTCCCAATTTTTTACTAAAAGTTACTAAGCCTGCTGATACTGCATACAACGTGTGATCTCGACCAACTTTTACATTCTTTCCAGCATGAAATACGGTGCCGCGCTGTCGAACTAAAATTTCTCCACTTGCGACGGTTTCTTTGTGCATCCGCTTTACCCCGAGCCTTTTACCGGCGGGGCTTACGTGCTGCTTTGTTTTTCCTGCTGCTTTATGTGTTGACATAGTATATTTTTAGAGTAATAAAGTTTTTCACGGGTGTCAAGAGTATCTTTCTTTATAGTTTGATACAGTTAACAATTACTATTATGCAATGCTCTCAACGTGAATTTGAGAATATTGAGGTCGTGATCCGATGGTTTTGCGATAACGGGATTTTGCTTTATATTTAAAAACTCGAATCTTTTCTCCTTTTACCAACGGTTCAGTCAATTTGAGGCTAACTTTGTGTGACTTTACGAGTGGGGTTCCCAACTGAACTTTCTCTCCATCCACGACAAGAAGAACTTCGTATTGAAAGTCCTCGGCCTTTGGAACCAGAAAATCCTGGCCTTCTTCGACTCGATATTGGTGCCCTTGGGTTCGAACTACAGCGTATTTCATATTCAGCGTTATATGGATTGTATTTTACCTGAAACCCGGCCCGCTTGCAAGGTAAGAGCCAAAAGAATGGCTGTGGACAAAAGAGACGACCCTCCGTATGAAACAAGCGGCAGGGGAATACCGGTAATTGGAAGCATTCCCATGTTCATTCCGATATGAACAAAAATTTGCAAAAAGAAGCTGGCAAATACTCCTGAAATATATGCTTTCCGAGTTGGTGAGCTTGTTTTATCCAAAAAAGTAATAAACCGAAGAAGAATTGCAAAAAGTGAAAGTAAGCAAATGGCCGACCCCACGAATCCGAGCTCTTCTGAAATTGCCGCAAACATAAAGTCTGTATGTTTTTCAGGCAAAAATGAGAGCTGTGTTTGAATTCCATTCCCCAAGCCCCGCCCTGAAAACATTCCAGATCCTACAGCAATCACCGACTGAATTGAGTTATACCCCTGCCCCATTGGATCACTTCCTGGAGACAAAATAGAATACACCCGGTCTTTTTGATATGGAGCAAGAAAGGACCATAAAATTGGTGACATAATTGCAAAAAACACGATCGCATAGACGTAGTATTTTCGTGAGATATTCAGTGAAAAAATTACTCCTCCAAACCCCGCTAAGGTTAAAAGGGTTACTCCAAGTGACGGTTGTAAAAAAATAAGGATCAGCGGCAGTCCCATGAGAGGGACACTGAGGAGAAATCGTTTTAGGGTGAGGGTTCGCGAAGCAAAGAAATGCGCGAAAAACAAAATCAAAAATGGCCGTACGATTTCAGCAGGTTGTAAATTAAAGCTCCCTATAGGAATCCAACGAATGGTACCTCGTGTTACTTGGCCAATAACAATGGGGAGGATAAGCAACAGAATACTCCCTCCATATAAAAAACCAGAAAACGCGCCCAATGTATCAAAGTCGGTATGTAAAAAAACAATAAAAAATATAATTGCAAACAAAATGTACACGTAATATTGGGGAAATACCTGTGGGGCAATTGAATGAAGCATAAGAAATCCGAGAAGCAAACAAAGGATAATCGGGGCAAAAACGATATCAAACAGGAACAGCTTTTTCATGCATTGTTAAACCGGAGTTACTTTAAACTCGCCTTTTGTGAGATTCCTAACCAAGGCTTCATTTTTTATAAATTCTTCGTATTCGTGAGGCCAGTCAGTGAGAGACACATCAACCAGTTGGTTTAGGTCGGTTTTCAGCTCTTTTCGCATTGACTGAATATCGCGAACAAGCTTTCGTGCTTCTCCTTTTTGTACATTAAGGTTATTCTCTGAAAATGCGGTATCCGTTGAAACTGCTTCAAAAACAGATGCTTCGCCTTTATAAATAAATTGTTCTACATTCGTTTCTTCTTGAAGAATACTCACGTATTCTGGCGAAATTTCAGTTGGCCCACGGTACTCAAATTTCCTAACGGGGGTGCGAACCGGAACATTGTGTGCTTTTCTCTCCATATGAACAATTCCTGCCATATCTCGAATCTGTTGCATTGAAATTTCCATAGAAATTTGTATTTCACTTTCGTCTAAAACAGGCCAGTTCTCTAGGTGAACTGAAGGCTCTCCCGTTAAGTTTCGATACATTTCCTCAGTGGTGAATGGAATTAACGGAGCAGTTAGTTTACAAAACGTGTTCAGAACATAAAAACAGGTTTCGTAAAAGTCATTTTTATCTTGGACGTTTTTTGCACTTGCACCAACGCGGTCACGGCTTCTCCTGATATACCAGTTTGACAAAATATCAACAAAACTCCGTGTCGACTCAACATATGAAATTGTGTCAAATGACTCAAGTGATTGAGTTACCTCTTTGGCGTAACTGGTAAGTTTGGATCGAATCCACAAATCGAGTACATTTTTAGACACCTCAAGTTTCATATTTGGATTCCATTCGTCGGAAAGTGCATAGGTTACAAAAAAGTTATACACATTCCAGAGAGTCAAAAGCGTTGTTTTTAGCTGATTTCGATAATGTTCCTCGGAAATAATCATATCCTCCCCCTTCATTACATTTCCTCCCAAAAGGTACAAACGAAGTGCATCTCCTCCGTATTTTGTGATCATCTCTTTTGGATCGGGATAATTTCCAAAGTTTTTACTCATTTTGCGACCGTCAGTCCCAAGCACTACCCCCGTTACTGATACATTTTTGAAGGCCGGTGACTTGTAGAGCGCCGCTCCAATAACATGAAGTACATAAAACCACGCTCGAATTTGCCCGGTGTATTCAACAATAAAGTCTGGAGGGAAAAAGTCTTCGAGCTTTTCTTCGGTATTGAATGGAAAATGTCGCTCAGCAAAAGATGCTGATCCTGCTTCAATCCAACTATCCAAGACTTCTGAAACACGGTGCATTTGTTTTCCACATTTTTCGCATGCAAAAGTAACCTCATCAATTTCTGGCTTATGAAGATCAGTTAACCTTTTACCAGATTTTTCCTCAATTTCCGATAGCGAACCAACAACTACCCGCTCCCCACATTCACATTCCCAAACAGGTACTGGAGAACCCCAATAGCGGCTTCTACTGATGCACCAATCGGGAGCGGCCTCCATGCTTTTCAAAAACCTTCCGTACTTAAAGTGCTCTGGAAACCATGCTACCTTTTCGTTCGTCTCTTTCATCAGAGGCTTTAATTTTTGAACATCTACATACCATGCATTTTGTGGAGCGTAAAAAAGCCGTGTATGACAGCGCCAACAATTTGGAATTGTATGGGTATGAGACTCTTCTTTATACATAAGGCCGCGCTTCACCAAATCCTCATTTACCGCTTTGTTGGCCTTTAAGTAATACATTCCACCAAACTGTGGAACATTGTCTTTAATCGTGCCTTCTTCATCAACGTGCATCACGATTTGGATATGTTCCTTTTTCATGACTTCTAAGTCTTCTTCTCCATAAGCGGCTATGGTTACAATGCCGGTGCCTTCTTCGGCTGTCACGAAGTCGGCAGGGATTATCACAAAAGCACGTTTTCCTTCGTCAATTTTAAAGTAGTCATAGTGTGCTTCAAAAGATTTTCCAACCAATTCTGTTCCTTTCATTTCTGAAACTATTTCGTAAGGAGTCTCAGTAAGCTTCGAAAGGGTCGTTTTTGCCAAAATATAATATTCACTCCCCTGTTTTACTTTTACGTAGGTAAGACTTGGGTTAACTGCAAGAGCGGGTGTTGCAATTTTATTCCATGGAGTTGTGGACCACGCGAGAAAATAGGTATCTTCCTCACCGACTACTTTATATTTATAGGTATTGGCCGGTTCTGTAATTTCTTTGTAATTATCGGGGTCCATGGCAACTTCAAAATTAGAAATCGGAGTAGAACAATGAGGGCAATACAGTGAAACTCTGAGGCCTTTGTAAATAAAATCTTTTTCATACATTGACTTGAATACCCACAAAACACTTTCCATATAAGGCGTGTCCATGGTTTTGTATGCATTTTCAAAATCCACCCAGCGACCGATATGGTCAACATACCATTCCCACTCTGAAGATACATCGGCTACATAGAGCTTACATTCATCAATAAACTTTTTGACACCAATCTTTTCTTCAATATCTTTTTTACGAGTAATGCCAAGCTTGGTTTCTACTTTGTTCTCAGCGGGGAGTCCGTGACAATCCCACCCCCACACACGCTCAACATGGTAACCTTGCATGGTTTTGAATCGGGGAAAGACATCTTTGGGGATACTTGCCAATAGTGTTCCATAATGAGGAAGACCGGTTATAAATGGAGGTCCATCCAAAAAAGTCCATTTTTTTGTCTTTGGATTCTTAGCTACTGATTTTTCAAAAATGGTATTTTTCTTCCAATACTCAATCGTTTGCTGTTCCATTTTTGGAAAATCCGCGCTTGGGTTTACTGGTTGAAAGGCGTGTTTAGAGCTCATAGGTCGATGTGGGTATTTTACACCAAAAGCTCCCTTTTGTGGCACTAAAAAGCGGCGTTATCAAATTGACAACGCCGCATAATAAAGGGCTAAAAGCTCCACGTCACGTCGGTATCGTATCCGTGTTGAGCAGTTTTTGGGTCTTGAAAAGAATGTTGTCCTTTTCAATTGTTGGCTATGAAAGCCGCGCTTTCATTCCGAACCCATCCCCCCAGTTTTAAAATTTACATTGGAAGACCAACCCTAGGGCAACACTGCCCATCGTTTTTGAAATAATACTAATTTCAAACTCGAGTTTCGGTAATCTGAGTGAATTGATCTTCCTAAGCAGTGCACCAAGATAGGTGCACTAGTTAAGAAGGTCAAAGGGGGGGAGAAAAGATCCTCCCCCCTCTATTCTCGATAAATTTATTCAAGAAGGGTAACTCCTTGAATGAAAGATTTATGTGGTTTTTATGCCACCTACGCGCGGTGAGAATACCTCCAGGCAAGAATAATTCCTCCCCAGTTCAATGCTTTGTATACGCTATCCAGTTTTAAACTGAATGCTTCAACGTTTGATGTATGACATATTGTCGGTCGATCAAACGTACACAAAGTTATTTAGTTGAATATCTCACCGTAACGCTTTTTAAAACGTCACGTTTTTAAGAAAGACAAGCATTTTGTGCTTGGCCTCCTTGCCTACCACACAATAAAATGTGATAGGTAAGAAGGTCAAAAAAAGTCTGAGCTGTTAATGAGCTAGAAAAATTTATGATAGTGCCCTTCGGAAACAGTGCACTTTCGTGCTCTGACCGCTATTTAAGACGCTTATGTCTCTAAAGAAATCATCCTGGCCCGAAGGGCACATACATGGCCTGCGAGCAGGCCCTTTTGGAGAGCCCTTTCGACAAGTTGACTATATAATAGCAGAAACTTTGGAAATGTCAAGTACTATGGGTGGAAATGAAGGCTTAGTGAACTTTTCGAAGGAATGCGGGGATTTCAAAATCGTCTTCATATTCTTCCTTGTTCTCCTCGGGCGCTTGGTTTGGAGTTGAGCTAAAAACTGAGCGTGGAGTTTCTTCCTGTACTGATCTCGGTTGTTGTTGCTGTTGGATTTGCTCCTCGCGCGGATCGTTCATCATACTGCCACCTCTTGGCTCAGCGATAACCCCTTCCATTCGCATCGGCTCCATTGGACGTGCAAACTTGGTGAGCCTTGCTTGAGTTTCGTCAAATCCGGTAGCCACAACGGTGATACGAACTTGGTCTGACATATCATCTTTAATAACTGATCCGAAGATAACATTGGCATCAGGATCTGCGGCACTACTAATAATACGGGCTGCTTCATCGAGCTCATACATGGTAAGGTCGGATCCACCAGTGACATTGAAGAGAACTCCGCGCGCACCATCAATAGAAAGATCTAACAGAGGCGAACTGATTGCAGCCCGTGCTGCCATTTGTGCTCTGTTCTCTCCCACACCAACTCCAATTCCCAAAAGCGCGGTTCCGGCGTCTTTCATAATGGTCTTAACGTCAGCAAAGTCAACGTTAACCAAACCGGGGGTCGTAATAATTTCTGCTATTCCTGTAACTGCTTGTCCAAGAACTCCGTCGACAATTTTAAATGCTTCAATAAGCGTCATCTTGCGATCAACGACGTCCATAAGGCGTTGATTTGGAATTACAATCAGCGTGTCGACTTCATCGCGAAGTCGATCGATTCCTTCTTCAGCGTGGTTACTGCGCCTCGCTCCTTCAAATGCAAATGGTTTTGTAACAATTCCAACAGTGAGTGCACCAATCTCTTTTGCAATGCGAGCGACAACTGGGGAAGCACCGGTTCCAGTTCCACCACCCATACCTGCCGTGATAAACACCATATCGGAGTCTTGCAAAAGCTCTTT
>JAKAKU010000130.1 GCA_021824385.1 bacterium
TTAAAATGAAGGAATTCCGGGAGCCCAAAATAAATTATACAAATTGAGAAGCTGAGAAATAGAAAGAATACTGTAGGGAATCCAAAGCCACGGAAAAAAGGCAAGTGTAATTGTGGCGAGCGGAAAAAAAGGATATAAATATCGCTCATGAATACGAGTCATAAAGAGGAATGAAGCGAATGAAAGAAGCCCAAAAGACAACCACATTGGTATATCAAATTTTGATCGATATGATTTCCACATTAAAATAATGGCGCAGAACGTGGTAATAACAAGACCAATTGTTCGAGCTGAAACTCCTCCAAACAAGGCATTATCGAGTACCGCTCCGGGGTTTACTACCCACCACATGTTGAATGCATTTGCAGTAAGGGTGCCAATTTCGCCGGGGAGGAAACGCTCAGTATAGAGTCTAAAAAACCACACAAAAATATCTGGGCGTGGGTGGAACGGAAGGGCAACTACTAAAAACACCAAAGCTGAAAAGAACAGCGCACGTATCCAGACTGTGATTGGTTGATGGAGTTTGAAAGCGTACAGCAAAAACAACGGGGCAAAAACAAGGAGTGACCCTTTAAACATAAAACTTAATGCAAAAAAGATCGCCGATTTTATAAGATCTTTTTTATATAAGAAATATATGCTGAGAAGCCCTAATACATTTACAATACTGTCTGTGCCTCCCCATATTGCCGAGTTGTACCATGATACCGGGTTAACGAGCCACACCGCGGCAAGTACCAATCCTTTTTTGCCTTTGATAACAAAATAAATGAATGCTCCGATTGCGATGTCAGCCAGTATTCCAGGGAGTTTTGCAATGTAGAGTTCACCAAAACTGTCAAACCACCAAATAGTTTTTGATGGGAACACAGGAATATGACTATTTGCCCAGTGCAAAAAGCTATTCGTACTGTTTTGAACAAATGCGGTGAATGCAAACGTTGCTATATATAACGGCGGTTGATTTGGTGCAGAATATGTCCACAACTTTCCTTCATAAAAGTCGACTGGGCCTCTTTCAAGCAAAAGTTGTCCCCAAGAAGTATTGTTATTCAGGTCTCCATGCCGTGCAACAGGTATTAGGAAAATTCGAAAGATCAATGCCGTCACGAGAAGAATAGAGAGACACAATTTAGCGCTCATTTTGCTTTCTTGGTAAAGAGGTAAAACACTGGCTCACCTGATGGATATGCAATTGCTTTAATGAGTTTTAAGTCACCTGGTGTGCGATCAGGCTCTTTTATGAGGTTCACATTCACTTCCTTTGCACTCGCAATAAATAGCATCTTTGGAGTGAGTATCTTTCCCCAGTCGTAGAGAGCCAACTTTTCTGGACTGCCAAAAGAATATTTATCTATGTAACTAACTTTTCCAAAGCCTTCAATGGTGTGCTCTTTAAATGGATATCCAGCGTGCCACCGGTTAGGGTCATACTGACTCCATGCCGCAAAAAATATCCATGGTGGCTCGTCTCTGGTTGTAATAATAACCTGATCGTATTGGCTCTCTACTTCCTTCATTGATGCAATTGCCTGACTCCAACCTGCATGCCACCAGCGCTCTGATTGAAACGGATTGTGTACCCAATATAAATGTTGGTAGGAGGAAAATGCCAACAAATATGCACCAAAAACCATCGCTATATATGCAGGTTTAAAGAGTTTATGGGTATGAAGCCACATTTCGACAAGCCCGAGTGACGTGAGAATTATAAGTGGAGGGAGAATCAAAATAAGCCGTGTAGCATGATTGCCACCATCTGTAGTCAGCGCCGATGGGATCACTCCTAACACAATCCAACCAATGACAAATAATTTAATCCTCCGGTCTTTTGAAAACAGGAAAAAAGCGATTCCTGCCAAAAGGGCAAAAATTTCTACGTTATACATCTCACCCATTCCATCGATTGAATGTCGTGGGTTTGGATCTCCGGTTAAAAATAGAAACTCAGAAGAAAACGGCATAAGGGCATGGTTAAGAACTTCATTGCCGAGATACGTCACTTTATTGTGAAACATTTTATCGACAACCGTGGGTTTAAGTCCCGTACCTTCTTCTCCTCGAGCTAAAGCATCTTCACCTCTTGCAGTTCCTATTTCTGGTTCAAGAGTGGGATCTCCGAAAATAGAAATATAGTTAAACCGTGCAGTGCCTCCCCCAAATAATGTGCTGTACAAAATAGGAACGCCTACAAGAAGCATAGATACGACTGCAAAGAGCAGTTGCTTTTTTGGAAACCTGAAAATATCTTTAAAATATAAAACGAACAATAAAAGGAGAAACAGTGGAGTGAATAATTTTGCCGTGCTGTAAATCCAGGGCATGAGCATAAAAAAGACACCGGAAGCCCACAGATATTTTCCTTTTAAGCGAAGGCTCTTAAAGAAGAATGTGAGCCCCATCAGTAAACAAAAAATCATTTCGGTAACCTCAAACGCTGCCCTTGAATACTGTAAATGCCATGGAGAAATAGTCAGAAGAAACGCTGCAACAAGTGGTAAATAGGTGAGGCGTTTACTATCAACGCGATCAACAAGTTCTTTTACCAATAAATACAATGCCCACACCCCAAGAACCCCAAAGATTGCAGCGGGCAAACGAACGCCCAAAGGGCTAATACCAAAAATTGCTACCGTTGGAACGATTGAATATAAATAAAGGGAAGTTCTCCATTCAGCCAAGCTTTGCAAATGAATGGGCATGAAGTTTCCCGTATAATCTTTACCTGTTTTTAGAATCGAGTATGCTTGGTAGCCTGCGTCAAGTTCATCTCCAAAAAGAGAGACGGGTACTTTATCAAGATGGTTTAAACGCAAAAAACTCGCAAATACGAGAATAATAAGGAGAATTATGGTGTTCTTCTTCACGCCATTAGTATATCTCATACAACACTAAATGTGGTGAAGTTTCTGCCCTGACCAAAGCACGAAGGTATACAAATAATAATAAAATGAGCCAAAATATTTCTTGCTTGAATCGATGAGCAACGCATTCACGCCGCTCTTTCCGCTGGCACCATGGTGATGAACAAGCGTAAGTTTAGGCAAATAATAAATTTTTAATTTATTTTTTAAAACTCTCCGACAATAATCGAGATCCTCAAAATACATAAAGTACTTTTCGTTTAATAAGCCTACTTTTTTAAGTGCCTCTGGAGTAATTAAAAACGCAGCACCTACTACCGATTCCACCTCAACATAATCACCGGTTGTAAGAGCATACTTATCAAGGACATGGGGTACACCAAACCAATATTGCTGAATTGCTCGAGTGAGCGATGGAAGCCTAAAAAGCGAGGCTTGAGTAGTCTTGTCGGGATTTAGTAATCGGGGTGCAACCACACCGGCATTGGGGTGCTTTTCTGCAAATTGAACGAGCTCATCCAAAATTGGCGTTGTGAATTCTGTATCGGAATTTAAAAGCAGTACGTACTCACCCTGAGCCTTTTTTATTCCTACATTGTTTGCTTTTGAAAACCCCAGATTTTTGGTGTTTTTAATGAAAACTATTTTCTTTTTTAACTTTTGTAATGCCTCTACACTTCCATCAACTGATCCATTGTCAACGACAATAATTTCAAACGAAAAATTTGGCTGAAATTTATAAATTGATTGTATACACGCAAGGGTTAAATTTTTTGTATTATATGAAACGATGATGATTGAAAGTTTCATGAATTGAAAATGGTAAAGATTGCCTCGTCAGAAACGTTAGTTTCCTTTTTTTCTGTATACCTTTTTTTAGCAACAAGACTACGTTTTTTGAGTGCAAGTAAAACTATTTTTAGGTACCCCGGGTGGCTTATTATTCTGTTGGCTACCCCCACAATATGTTTTCTCCATAGAGCCTCACTGGTTATATTTTTCCATAAAAACAGTAATTCGTTACGCTCTTTTACCCGATCCATATATTTCTTTTGAAATGAATTCGTATTGATAGTTCCTTCATGTTTGTGCTCAACGAGAGCCAAAGGTTCCCAGATAATTTTATAACCCCTCTTCCATGCTCGATACGACAAATCAACATCTTCCCAATAAAAAGGCTTAAATAACTTTTCATCAAGTCCTTTTAAGTCCCACCACAATTTTCTCTGAAAGACAGAACTCCCTCCACTCGCCCAGAGTGATGGTACCGATACAGAAGATTCAGGAGCACCACGGTGCGATAGAAAACCATTTTTGAACGTGCCTGTTGCTGGGCCACTTCCTTTTTCATGAAGCACTACTGCGAATAGTTTGGGGTCATGAAAATGGGGTGTTACATGCAGTAAAAAATTCTTGGAAGGGACTACATCAGTATTGAGTAAACAAAGAAGCTGTCCTTTTGCATGCCGTGCACCGGTGTTTACTGCTGCCGCGAAGCCCATATTCTTTTTATGTTTAATGAGGCGGACCTTATTTTTAAATGTTTTTTGAATAAAACTCACTGAATCATCGGTTGAATAATCATCGACAATAATTATTTCTAATATATTATTTCGAGAAATTTTCTTTGCCTCCAAAACAGCTGGAAGATTTTTCTTCAGTAATTTCAATCCGTTCCAATTGGGAATAATAATAGATGTCTTCATGATTTTATAAGAGTTAAAAAGGTATGTTTAAAAGCTTCATATGAGTATTTTTGCGCACTCTTTTTTGCATTTTCAGACATTTGATGAACGAGTTTTTTGTCTTGCAATAGTTTTTTCGTGTAAGAAATCATTTCAACAGGACTATCCCACAAAAAACCGTCGACCCCATTTTGCACAGACTCTTTATGTCCACCTCCATTATAAATAATAGGAATACAGCCTGCAGACATTGCCTCAACAACCGTCATCCCAAAGTGTTCTAATTTTTGAGGCTCAAGTGCTTCGTCTATTCCATAGCCTGCAGCAGACCAGAAGAATGTTGCTTTCGAATATAAATTCTGAATTTTGCTGAAACTCGGGTTTTCGAAAATTTCAACAGAGTCCTTTTTTGCATGTTCGCGGAGAATGTCCACGGCTTCGGTTCTCCCCACATCACTGCTTCCTGCAAGAATCAGCCTCCAATTACCCAAATGATACTTATAAAACTTCAAGAATGCAGTGAGCACCACATCTTGTCGTTTGGATTGTTCAAGCTGACTAAATCGTCCGACATACAAAATTAAATTCTCTTTTTGTTTTGGTTTAAATTGTTCAACATCAACGGGTGGATACAACACAATACTTTGTTTGGGAAATTCTGCATCGATAAATTTTTTTGTAAACTGCGAATTTACAATAACTGAAGAGATTCTAAAAAACTTCATTCGTGATACCAGTGACCTTCCATCAACGTCTTGAAATGGTCGCTGAAAATGAATAATGTTTTTGCGCGAACGCATGGTTGGAATGCTTCCATCAGAAAGCCAGACGCACACGTCATAGCCTTCGCCTCGATTGATAGACGGGACTGCATTGAGTCCATTCAAGGAAAAACCAAAACGCTTGGACGCTTTTTCGATGAGTTCTGGCTTGTCAGTCTCAATATCGACTTTCCAATTTTCTTCCAAAAGTACCCGCGCGATGGAAAGCATATACCGTTCTCCGCCTCCTAATGTTTCTAAATATGGAGTAAAGAGCGCGGCTTTCATGATTTATTCTTATGTGAAATTTGAAGTTCCCACAATTTGGTATATGAGCAAAATCGACTAAATACCTGGTAAACAGCCATAATAATCCCCTCTTTCCCATCTAAAAAAGCTCTCTCTAAAATCATGCGCTTCCAAAATTCACGAAACATTCCTGTCAAAAAGCGAGCAATATTCATGGGAGGGTGGTTGGCCTCAAACATGAGTGTGCCTTCAATCGCCGACCATTTATTTGTTTTTTCGACCATTTCAAACACTGTCTCGTGTTTAATATGGAGTAAGTAATTTTGAAGGAGTTCAAGCTTCCCTTCAAAAACAGGTTCTTCATGAAGATCCCCGTTCCACTTAGTTAATTCACTTTTTTTAAAGAGTCTCTTTACATAATCTGGCCACCATCCCCCATGCCTAAATTCTTTTCCGAAGATAACGTTAGATCGGGGTATAGCATATGCAAAGGAGTGAGGATTGCTATTCTGCACAATTCCACAGATTTCAGACTGAAGTGCGCTCGACACGCGTTCATCGCCGTCGATATATAAAATCCAATCACCTTTTGCCGCACGTAACCCAAAATTTCTCCAATCAGAAAATGTTTTACCAGTGGTATACGACAAGACACGGGCACCAAGTTTCTTAGAAAGCTCCTCAGTTTTATCAGTTGAACCAGTATCAATCACCAATACTTCATCGGCAAACGAAAGCGACTTAATTGCGTCTCCAATCATTTTTGCTTCATTTTTGGCAATAATAACGGCTGAAATCGTGTTTTTATGTGATGTCATATTTTTTTTCATGCTGTTTTCCAAGAACCTCTCCCAAATTTACGCAAATAATAATCTTGTACCCCTTTTTTTTGCCATAAGCGCCCTGAAAATAAAAATCTGATACTCTCTCGAAAGAGGGCAATATTTGCACGAAGCGTGGCATAAGTAGCACCAAAAAGCAAGCGATTTCGGGTAATAAAATAGTCATTTAGATTACTTCCGATGCTGGAACTCTGTGAAACTTTGTGCCAAAGATGTGCAGAGGGGACCATATATATTTTGAACCCGGCATTTCTTATTCTCATGCATAAATCGGTGTCTTCTAAATACAAAAAGTACCGTTCATCAAACATTCCAACT
Source organism: bacterium (assembly GCA_021824385.1). Classification (GTDB taxonomy): domain Bacteria; phylum Patescibacteriota; class Microgenomatia; order UBA8517; family UBA8517; genus UBA5941. Next base: position 6,723 of record JAKAKU010000130.1, read on the forward strand.
TTTTGAACAACCGACCCACGTAAAAACAAGCAGGCACCTGAGCCAAAAGTGGTTTCCTGAGGCTCATTAAACTGCCCAGAATCAACTTCATCAACTCCATGATTACTGCCGTAAACATTGTTCCAATCGAAATCCCCACCTGCGTACCAGATCACTTTTCCTAAATCATCTTTTTTATATCTGTCTTTGTGAAATTCAAAACCCTTTGCAAAATACATTTTTGGACTCGCCGCACCTGCCTTTGGATTCTCTTCCATAAATGCCACTAAAACTTTTATTAAGTTTTTATCGACTATAGTATCGTTATTTAAAATCAAAATATAATTGGCACCGGAATTGAGCGCCTTTTTTATACCAACATTATTTCCTGCAGCAAAACCTAGATTTGTACTGTTTTCAACAAGAGAGATATGGGACTTAGTACGTATATAGGTATTGATTTCTTTGATTGAATTGTTGGTAGAGGCGTTGTCAACAATTATGGTTTCGAGTGAAATATTCGGAAGTACTAACTTTTCCATGCTTTTTAAGCACTCGAGGGTGTCTTGCCAGCCATTCCAATTCAGAATTACCACAGAAACGCTCGTCATATTATTGCAGTTTAAATTTTCTCTTGATTCTGTTGGTAATGCTCGATTTTTCGGTTAATAAAGCATGAGCTTTCCAATAGTTTATATCTTTCTGCGATTCAGTAATAGTGTTTGTCACCTCATGTAAGGTGTAGTGCTCCTCTTTAAAACCTTGAAGTTGCCATAATTTTGCATATACAACAAGTTCGGAAAGACCTTGGAGCATTGAGACAATTAGTCCATGAATTCCGTCTTTGTACCCTTCCCCCGCAAAAAACCTACTAACAAACTCACCTGTTGGCTTTTGAATAAAGTCTTTTAGTGTTATTTTTTTGTCTTGCAATAGCAACTCCTGAGATTGAATCGTGGTATAGCGGTTCATCCGCTCGATGTATTGTTCAATGGTTTCGTAGTGGTGATGTAAAATAGATAATTCCTCACGGTCGAGAACGTTAAAGTCTCTCCCATCCGTTATAGGCACTGAATGAATTTCATCTTCCCACGTGACAGCGTTCTTTTTAAAAAAACGAATATTGTAGTCAGGCCACCAACGAGCATGCATCATCCATTTACCAAAAATGAGATTTTTTCGAGGTATTCGCACAAAGTCAGCTAAATCACTCTCTACAACACGTTTCAGTTCTGAGAGAAGTTCTGAAGGAGCTTCCTCATCGGCATCAAGAATAAAAATCCATTCATGCTTTGCCTTGGAAATAGCGAAATTTCTTGCGGGTTCCACATAATTCATTGGCTTATGGGAAAATACTTTTGCTCCTAACTTTTTTGCAATATCCACTGTTTTGTCGTGGCTTTCCATATCAACCACAATAATTTCATCTGCAAAGTTTTTGACAGATTTTATCGCCCGTGCGATATTATGCTCCTCATTAAGTGTGTTTATGACAACAGAGACAGCCATAGGTATATTTTACATGATTAATTGACCTTATATATGATTACCGTTTTATTTTCAAAAACATTGGTGAGCTTCAGTTGTAAATCACCGATTTTTGTAAACTGCGGCTTTACCCAATAGATATAGGTAATGTTGTTAGTCCGCAGAAAATCATACACACGTTTTTGGTCGGTTGATGCATAAAACTCGTCAAGGGCTTTTCGTCTATCTTTCCACTGATAATTCATAATCGTGAGATTCACTTCATCCTCTAAATACACATCATGATTTCCGTAGGCAGCAACATAGGCAGTTGAATCATATAAATATAAGGGGCGTGGTGGATTGGGAATAGCCGCTTTCGCCAAAAGGGGATCAAAGGGATAGGTGAGTACA
>JAKAKU010000032.1 GCA_021824385.1 bacterium
TGAACGCAAGAAGGCCAGCGTAGCCAACAATCATTCGACTTGGTGGGTTACCGCTGCAACTTTTGTAATCTGACGGTGCAATCGAAGCCACTTTTTTAAATGACTCGGTACCGTACTGATCGGTAAGACGCAGTGTGCCATCCGAAATTTCATAGTGATAATCGGCATGGACATTTGCGTTACCACCCATCATGATTTGATATTGATCAACGTGTATTGTTGTGGAGTCGGCCGTATACGTTCCCGAGGCATACATCTCAGTAATGCCGGTTGAAATAAAACCGCTCGGGGTAAATTCAAGACCCCACCGAAAAGCGGTTGGGTCGACGTTCTCCCAGATGCCCCACAATGCTGATTCCCCGTTTTGTGCATGCACAAAACGTAAGTTCAGCCCAATAACTATCAATACACTCAGGAAAGCAAAAACCATTCGTTTCACAAACATATAGTCCTCCTATCGTTTGTATTTACTGTAATGTGCTAGAAAATTAGCGTGCTGAATTGTACTCTCTTTTTAGCCCTTATACAAGGCAAAATCGATAATTTCTTGCAAAGAAATTGTTCTTGCCCCATAATAAGTAGTCCTTCACCGATTAAATTGAAATTAAGGGGTGTTATGTGGGTAAAACGGAGACTCAAGAGATTCGGGCGAAGCAGAATTTGTTTCTGAGAGGATGGATTATCAAGCTCGTAATTCTTTTTGGTGCGGGGTGTGTTTTGCTTACTATTGTAAGTACGATGGGGGAACTAGGGCTGACAGGCAAAAGTTCAATCAACTTGGGATTTGCAAACATTGAAGTCAATTCCGGGGAAAGCCAAAAGCTCAATCCCAACCAGCAGCAGCAGCTGGAGCAAAAAGCGAGAGAACCGGTGGCCCAATCGTTTAATACAAACAATGCAGCCGGGTATTGCAGCTATGAATACGGTTCATATTCGTTCTCTCTCTATCCTAACGTGCCATACGGCCCTTCATACAATGGGTATTATGTGACTACCTCTGGCGGAAGCCAATTTGGAGTCTTGGATCCGTATGGAACATTTACTGGCATTACTGCACAGACAAGTGGCAGGTGGCAGAACGCGATAGACGGTGGGGACGTTGAAGTTTGCTTTGATGCAAACGGAAGCTATGCACGATTTAGGTACTAGTTTTTAAAAGTTTAGATGAGGGCTCGCAACATGAGCGAGCCTTTACTTTTTTACTACGGTATCATTTGGTATAATAGGTTTCACTTGAGCCGAGATAGACAAGTATATCTCGGTTGAAGATAAATAAGCCGAGATAGCCAAGGTGGTCACGGCGGGCGCCTGAAGAGCGTCAGATGTTGGTTCAACTCCAACTCTCGGCACCGATAAAGCACATTTATTTGTATTTAACCGATTTTGAGTCATCAAAATCGAAGAGGAATAACTGATGAGCGGATAGTTCTTGCGAAGCAAGACAAGAAGCGATTCAAGTTATGACGTGCGGGTATAGCTTAATGGTAGAGCTCCTGGTTGCCAATCAGGTTACCCGGGTTCGATTCCCGGTACCCGCTCCAAGATGGATGGCGCTACAAAATATTCAACTATTGATGAGTATATTTCTGTTTTCCCAAAAGAGGTGCAGATAATTCTTCAGAAAATTCGAACAACTATTCACAAAGAAGCTCCAACAGCCACAGAGGCAATTTCTTATGGTATTCCGACATTTAAGTTACAAGGAAATCTTATACATTTCGGAGGATTTAAAGACCACGTGAGTTTATTTCCCGGTTCAGAAGCAGTTGAAGTTTTTGCCAAAGACTTACAAAAATATACCGTATCAAAAGGCACCATTCAGTTTCCACTCGACAAACCAATTCCGTATGAACTGGTGAAGCGAATTACCAAGTTCAGGGTAGAGAAAAGTACTTCAAACAAATAATAAACAAGTTTGTTTTAGAAAAAATAAACGGAGAAGGTTAAGAACCGTTCTCCGTTCGCGGCATTGTTATCCGCATGTGTTCGAAAGCGACGGCATTGATGTACCAGTAATGACCAGCTTCGGTGATGCGCGGTCGTTTGCTTTATGATTTGAGCGAACCGGGTTTGTTTCACCAGACGGCGCCTCTTGATCATCAAGAAATTCGACCGACCCACACCTGACAAAACTTAGCATTCTGTCGTCCTTTCTCTTCATTTCACTTTTTGTGAAATGCGATAAGGTACTATATTAATTTCAAAACTCGCATGCAAGTAGTAATTTGCGTATAATATGAGCGTAGTATAATAGGTCCCTGTAGCTCATCTGGATAGAGCGACTCCCTTCTAAGGAGTAGGTAGCTGGTTCGAGTCCAGCCAGGGACACTAGTAGTTAGTGTAGGTATATGCATCCGTAGCTCAGTGGTAAGTAAACTTGCCACTTCGTTCGGATTTAACACAAATATGCATCCGTAGCTCAGTGGTAGAGCAGTCGCCTCTTAAGCGATTGGTCGTGGGTTCGAACCCCACCGGGTGCACAAGAAATTTACGAGCTTCCAGTCTCTGGGTTAGTTTGCTAATATGTTAAACTGTAAACAAGCTTAAGACATGCGACTATCTTTTCTGACAGCACAACGGACATTCGCCATTTCTGCTTTTTACGTTATCTTTACTCCTTTTGTTTTGCTCCTTAGTTTTATGCTTCTTACGGCAAAAACTCCGGTCGTTCAAAAACAGGGGAATCCTGTTCGCATTTTCTCCTCGCTCCCGAGTGTTTATCCATCTGAAAACTTCACCTTGGCAACAGCTGATGCACGAGTTCCCATTATTCATGCTTATCTTTCTAAATTTGGATCTCCACTCGCGCCCTATGCAGAAAAAATTGTTGCAGAGGCTGACAAAGACGGTATTGATTTTCGGCTGCTTACGGCAATTGCTCGACAGGAAAGCAACTTGTGTAAATACGCACCTGAAGGCACCTACAACTGTTGGGGATGGGGAATTCATAAAGCAGGAACACTTGGATTTGAAAGCTTTGATGAAGCAATTGAAGTAGTCTCGCTTGGCTTAAAACAAAAATATATCGCACAAGGCCTGGTCACCCCAGAAGAAATTATGAGTAAATACACTCCTTCTTCAAACGGGTCATGGGCGCATGGCGTCCAATCATTTTTAGATGATCTCCAATGATTTTTATATGAGTAATATATCTGCCCACTACGATACCTACGACTACCCTGCATATTGGAAGGGGCGAGATTATGAACACATTAGTGAAGTCATTGCAATCAATGCACTGCTATCCAAACAGCAAAAATTCAATTCACTCGTTGATGTTGGAGGAGGGTATGGGCGTCTAATTCCACATTACTTAGATAAAGCAGATAAAATAATACTCGCCGAGCCGTCTATTCACCTCATTGATATCGCTCGAGAGACATTCAAAAAAAACAAACGCATTTCTTTTGTCCATTCGCCAATTGAAAATCTTCTTACAAACATGAAGCCAGAATCAGTGGATGCAATTTGTTTAGTACGGGTCATGCATCACTTGTCAGATCCTTCATCGGCAATCGATACATTTTCAAAGCTTCTCAAAAAGAATGGAATTCTTGTATTAGAATTTGCAAACAAAATTCATGGTAAGGCACAGTTTGCCAATTTGTGTAAAGGCGACTTCAATTTTTCAAAAGACACAACGCCATCAGACAGAAGATGTTTGGAGAACAAAAAAGATAAAGTTATTTCCTTCTATAATTACCACCCAAAAACTATTAAAGACGCACTAGCGTCATCAGGTTTTAAAATTCTTGGGACTCGTTCCGTGTCAAATGTGCGTAGTCCGTTTGTGAAAAAACATATGCCAATTTCATGGCTCGTGAAGGTTGAAGAACTGCTCCAGGTGCCTTTTGCACCACTCTATTTTGGCCCCTCTATTTTTGTTTTAGCTCAAAAACAAGGCTAAAAACCGTTTTGAAGGCCAAAAAACACTCTACCACTTGCATATCTCATAATACTGTGATATAGTATTCTTACGTCGATTGGTTGACTACGTTAAAACGTAGCTTGACTCAGAGACTTTATCTTTGCAAAAAGAACAGATTAACCCCTCCGGGGGTTTTTCTGTGCCTGTAAAATCAGTATACACTACTCATTCAAGAGGTTTCACGTCTTGATTTTTCGAAGGATTTCGTTCTGTTCGGAGTGCATGGGCAAAACGCAAAATTTTAATGAAACTAAGGTATAATGCATTTGTCTTGACTTTTGTTTTAAAACAAATTTTGTAAAATTTGAGGACGAAGAATAACGGAGCGGTTACGAAGTTTTGCGTAGCAAAACAAGTAATAAGCACAGTTTATTCTGAGGAGCCGGGGTGGCGAAATGGTAGACGCACTAGTTTTAGGAACTAGCGAGGAAACTCTTGCAGGTTCAAGTCCTGTCCCCGGCACAATGAATTGGCAGCAAGCTATTTTAATTGCAACTGTTTTTATGGGTGTTGGATCGACCATTGTCCTCTTCATATTTTTATTCCTAAAAATCTATCGCAAAGTTCACGCATGGGCAATTGTATTTTTACTTTTGCTGTTTATGATTCCGGCAGGACTTCTTATTTATATATTAGGCGAGAAGAATGCGTCACTACTGCAAACCTCTCAAGTTGCTCCCAATACACAATCCATTTCACAAACACCAAATTTTACGGGCCAACAATTGTTTGACGCAGTAAACGAATATAGAAAAGCAAACAATGTTTCACCACTCAAGCTAGACAGCAATTTATGTAATAACCTCGCCCAGCGCTATCTGGATATTAAAGCAGGGCTGGATGAAGGCGTTGCTCACAAAGGAATGGAAGCGTGGGCAAAAAAGTTTGTGCCAGACAACTATTCAATCTCTGAAGATTTTGCGTGGGGGAATACTCCCGAGGAGGTAATACACGCATGGGAAGGAAGCCCAGGACACCGGCTTTCAATTCTTAACAAAGACTACAAAGTGGGTTGTTCATATGCTGCCGAAGGATATGGCATTATAGAACTTGCATATATTGTTCCCAGAAAAGCAGTTTCAACATATACGGGCGATGGCACACGTACCGGACAAATTATTCCGTACCATGATTGGTGCAATAACAAAAATATTTCTGTATATGAAAACGAACTCATTACCAAAAAATCTTCAGATGGAAAAATTTATACCATGACGCAGGGCGACTGGGATTGCTACGAAACATATCTTAAAAGTCAATAGAAATGTTGGTATACTGAATGTATGAAAGAGTCTGCCCAGACACTCCACACTGCTCATCGTGACAAAAATCGTCATTTGCATTTTTTGATGCTTCTTCTTCCCTCAATAGCATTCGTGTTGGTTCTCTCCCTTTTCATGAGAAATCGGTATGCGTCGCTGCATACACAAAACGAAGCTCCGATGGCAGTTTCACTCACTCCAATTGTCGTCAAAGACACGACAGTTAATGTTCGACTTGCCAAAACAGAATCAGAGCAAAGGCAAGGCCTTTCTGGTACCCAAAGTATGGCTCCTGACGAAGGAATGTTGTTTGTTTTTGCCACGAAACAACGTACCCCTTTGTGGATGAAAGATATGCTTATTGCGCTTGATTTTATTTGGATTCGAGACGGAAAAGTAAGCCAGCTCAATAAAAATGTTCCCGCACCAGCTCCTGGAACCCCCGACTACAAATTATCTCTGATTGTGCCGAATGATCCCGTTGATTATGTTCTTGAAGTGAACGCAGGGTTTGTAGATTCTCATCAAATTGTAGTTGGCGACAGTGTTACAATACCTTGATGTCAGGGGAATTTGTACACATTCATCTTCACACAGAATATTCACTCCTCGATGGGCTAACGAATATAAAAAAGCTCATGAACCGAGTGAAAGAACTCGGCCAAGACACAGTGGCCTTGACCGACCATGGTGCCATGTATGGCGCTATTGAGTTTTATAAAATGGGCCTTAAAGAAGGGGTTAAACCAATCATTGGCATGGAAGCATATACAACTCCCTTTGATCACACCAAACGTGAAGGCAAAGAAGAACGCCAGATTCACCATTTACTTCTTCTTGCCAAAGATGAAGAAGGATACAAAAACCTGATGAAAATTAGCTCCATAGCGTGGCTCGAAGGCTACTATTATAGACCACGCATTGACAGGCCAACGTTGGCGAAATATGCCAAAGGAATTATTTGTACATCTGCGTGCCCGGCAGGAGAGCTTGCTGAAAAAATAGTCGATAACAACATGGACGAAGCCCGCAAAACGGTGCAGTGGTTTTTGGATGTGTTTGGAGAAAATTATTATTTAGAAGTACAAAACCATGAGTATGCAAAGTTTATAGATGCTGCTCCAAACGCAGAAATTAAAGCAGAACTTACCAAGATGTCTAATATGGAGAAAACCATAAAAGAAGGAGTCATTACCTTATCTCGTGAATTTGGAGTACCAATAGTGGCAACAAACGACTCGCATTATTTAAATAAAGAAGATGCAAACGCCCAAGACGCGTTGGTGTGTGTGGCAACCGGAAAGCAAGTCTCTGACACTAAACGTATTCGCTTTATAGACTGCCCGAATTACTATGTAAAGTCAGCCCAAGAGATGAAAGATTTATTCCCCGATTTACCTGAAGCAATTAGTAACACCGTAACGTTGGCCGAAAAATGTAACCTTGAAATTTCGACTCTCGGAAAATGGTTCTTTCCAAAATATGAAGTGCCAGACCAGAAAACGGCAGAAGATTATTTACGAGAGCTTTCGTATGCACGTATGCCTGAACGATATGAAACGGTGACCGATGAAATAAAGGAACGGCTTGAGTATGAGCTGGGGATTATTATTCAAAAAGGATATGCACCATACTTTCTAATCGTTATGAGTATGATGAACTGGGCCAATGAAACCGGAATTATTACAAATACTCGTGGGTCGGCTGCTGGAAGTATTACCTCGTATATTTTAGGAATTACGACGGTTGACCCGATTCGATACTACTTACCGTTTGAACGCTTCCTAAATCCATACCGTCCAACTCCGCCTGATATTGACTTTGACGTAGCTGATAATAGGCGAGATGACGTTATTGCGTATATGGCAAATACCTACGGCCATGAGAAAGTTGCACAAATTTGTACCTTTGGGCGTATGCTTGCACGCGCGGCTGCTCGCGACGTTGCACGAGTTTTGGGCTACGAGTATGCAATTGGTGACAAAATTAGTAAGCTCATTCCTCCTCCAAAGCAAGGATTTCCTATTAATATTCCGAAGGCACTTGAAACAAGTCCAGAACTGAAAGCTCTGTATGACTCTGATCGTGACGCCAAGAAAATTCTCGATTTAGCTCATCAATTGGAGGGTAGTGCACGGCACTTATCAGTTCATGCAGCAGGAGTCGTAATTGCACCAGAAGAAATTACCAATTTCACCCCGATCATGAAAGATACCAAGGAAGGGAAAATTATTACCCAGTACGAAATGCATGCGTCAGAAGATGTTGGGTTAATTAAGTTTGATATCTTGGGAATTCGTAATTTGTCGATTTTGGGAGCTGCCGTTGAAATTGTAAAAGAAATTCATGACATCAAAATTGACTTGCGAAAAATTCCTCTTGATGACACCAAAACATTTGAAATGCTTGCTCGAGGAGAAACCATGGGTGTTTTTCAACTTGCCAGTGGAGGAATGACGAAATACGTTATTGATTTGAAGCCAAACAAAATCGAAGACTTGATGGCGATGGTAGCCTTATATCGACCCGGACCTATGGCAGTTATTCCTGAGTATATTGCGCGTAAAAATAATCCAAACTTGGTGCATTATCTAGACCCCCGAATGAAAAAGTTTTTAGGTGCTTCTTACGGCCTGATTGTGTACCAAGATGACCTTTTGTTTTGTGCAATAGATCTGGCAGGATACAGCTGGGAGGAAGCCGATAAATTTAGAAAAGCCGTCGGAAAGAAAATTCCTGAAGAAATGGCCGCACAAAAAGATAAATTCACCTCTGGAATTGTAGCCAACGGGCAGACTGCAGAATTTGCAGAAACACTGTGGAAACTCTTTGAACCGTTTCAATCATACGGATTTAACAAAGCGCATGCGGCAAGTTATGGAATGGTCTCGTATCAAACGGCCTACATGAAGGCAAACTACCCCGTTGAATATATGACGGCTCTGATGAGTGCTGAAAGTGGAGATCTCGACAAAATCACTGAAGCCATCAACGAATGCAACCGAATGGGAATAACTATTCTTCCGCCTGATATCAACAAAAGCCAAGTTGGGTTCCATGTAACCGATGTAGCCGAATCCTTGGGTGGACGAGGTATTTTGTTTGGTTTCTCTGCCGTTAAAAACGTTGGACATGCTGCAATTGACGCTATTATAGAGGCCAGAGAAGATGGACCATTTAGTTCATTTGTTGATTTTTGCCAGCGCGTAGACGGCAGACGGGTAAACAAGCGCGTTCTTGAGAGCCTTATCAAGGTGGGTGCTATGGGTGCCTTTGGAAACCGAGCGAGCTTACTTGAAAGTATTGACGCCGTGAGGGCAAAGGTTAAGCCTGT
>JAKAKU010000141.1 GCA_021824385.1 bacterium
TAATCCCCCCCATCCCTCCTCTAAAAAGACTATTTTTCGTGTTGCAGGAATGCATTTTTGCATGATGTTCACCGCAACTGCGATCCAAGTCATAATTTTGCAATCACTATTGAACGGAAGCCAGTTGCTTACACAAAGAGCCATCTTTGTAGTGTCTATTCAGGTATTGTTTCTCGCCGCAGCTCTCTACGGAAGTGGAATTTACATTACGTCAATTCTTTTTGAAACATTTGTTACTCGTAAATATTTAGTTATTCGGTTTCTCCATGGACCTCTCAGCCACACGATCATTTACACCTCATATTTGGGTACGTTTGCAAACTTGGGGTTCATTGCAGCGGCACTTAATACACACACCACGATCGCCTTGTGGCCGATACTCTTTATTTATGGCGTGGTAACGGGTGTTGTTGTCGCCATCGATAACTATGCGAATGGGATTCTCTTGATTTCACTCATCGTAAGCAGTATTGCATTGGGGGTATTTATCTTTCTCAACAGTGGGGTGAACAGCTTCACATACTTCTTTATGGGAATAGATATTGGACTCTTGGTTATGGGAGGTCTCCTCGCGGTCACCAGGATTATTCAAGGCAAACGGCTCTCATGGTACGACCCAATAAACATATTCGGCGCTCCCCACTTGGTAAAGGGACACTAATTTAGGTACAATAGCACACAACTCTGAATATTTGGCCAGATGGCGAAGTGGTAACGCTTCGGTCTGCAAAACCGACATGCGCGGGTTCGATTCCCGCTCTGGCCTCCGAATCCTAGCGATTTTTGAGGTATTTTGTAAATTCTTCGCCTACTTCTGGGTGTTGTGCTCCAAATTCCACAACGGCCTTTAAATATCCAAGCTTACTCCCCGTGTCAAAATACTGTGCATTCGAAAATTGCTTCGCATATACTTTTTTCTTTTTATCGTGAATAAGTCGAGACAGCGCGTCAATATAGTTTGGCTCCCTTCCTTTGATGTCTTGCACAACCTGCCGTAAATATGGATTTATTTCAGGAGTAAACAAAAAGCCTGCAAGCGTTGCATATGTTGAAGGAGCTTTTCCTTCCCCTGGTTTTTCAACAATTTCGGTGACTTCAATAACTCCTTCTTCCACTTCTGGCCCAACGGCAAATCCATACTTCTTCCCATCCTCAGGACTCACCATTTTCATACTCCCCAAAACAATTCCATTATATTTTTGGTATGTTTCAATGAGCTGCTGTGCCATTGGAGGGTCAGATATGAGAATGTCGTCCCCCCATGAAACTAAATACGGCTCATTGTCCCCAATTACAGAAAGGGCATTGCTAATAGGAGTTGCATTTCCTCTCGGCCCTTTTTGTCTCACAAAGATAAAGTTCGCAAGATTGGTAATTGATTGAATTTCAGACAAAAGTTTGTCTTTTCCCGTCTCCCGGAGAAGTGCTTCAAGTTCTGGATGAGTGTCAAAATGATCCTCAATGGCCCGTTTATGCCAGCCTGTGACGAGTACAACGTCACGGATTCCTGCTTTCACAAATTGCTCAACAATAAGCTGAACTGTTGGTTTATCAACAATAGGCAGCATCTCTTTGGGCATTGCTTTTGTTTGAGGCAAAAAGCGTGTGCCAAATCCGGCGACAGGAATAATTGCTTTCGTTACACTCTTCATCTTGTAGGCACCATTATGCTACAATACTTTCATGTCTGATACAAACGTCGAGGAGAAAAAGGAAAGTAAAATCAAATTTATCTGTCCAACAGATGGAGAGATTTCACAAGATGATGTCGTCTTTCTTTGTAATGTGTGCTCACACGATCAGGTGAAAGAAGTAGATGGTCTCTTTATTTGCAAACAATGTGAGACCGATGCCAACCCGCTTGAATGCAGAATTTGTGGGAGCAAAAATGTAAAAATGCATGCTCCTCACTTAGACCTTCCTCAAGACTAACGTCACTTCTTTTTTACTGTTCTTATTCGATATACTCCGTTTGTCTCCTCTACCATCCCTCGAAGAGAAAGCATGGTAAGGTGAGATCCAATTTCGGTAACCGTTTTAGATACTTTCATTGAAATCTCATCAATATTCATCTCTTCATAGGAGAGTGCTGCTAATAAAGCTTTTTCATCCTTGTTGATATCTTCAAAAAGAGTCGGTGCAATGTCACTGCCTGAATTAAAACTCGGAACAATATCCTCAATACTCAAAACCATTTGAGCAATAGCGTCTTTTATAAGCCTATTTGTGCCTTCTGAGGTTTTGGAGAAAACAGATCCAGGGACCGCAAAAAGCGGCCTGTTCAATGCATCTGCGTATGATGCCGTAATAAGACTGCCACTTTGCTCTGCCGCTTCAATGATCAAAGTGCCTTTTTTCGCAAGTGCGGCTACAATCCGGTTTCTTTTTGGATATGTCCACAACTGTGGTTTAAAACTGTCTGGATATTCAGAAATAAGGCACCCACCACTATCTAAAATTAGTTGGTAGAGATCTTTATTTTCAGACGGATATATATAGTTGAGTCCATGCGCAAGAACTGCAATAGTAACTCCTCCAGCCTCTATTGCGGCACGGTGCGCGGTAGTATCAACGCCGTACATAAACCCAGAAATAACCACAAGATTCCGAGAGGACAAGGCAGTTACAAACGTTTCTACAAGATCTTTACCATAACGAGTCATCTTTCGGCTCCCGACAACAGCAAGAGCATTTGAAAAAATTGAAGCATCAAATGCTCCTCGAACACGAAGCTCGAGAGGAGGATCGGTTAAATCGAGAAGCTCTTGAGGATACTTTTTGGTGCCCTTTTTAATTACTTCGATGGGAATATCAAAAATATTTTTCTTCATGCTGACAAGTTTTCATAATGAGTAAGGCGAGAAACTGTTTCCCCTTCCATAACAATACAGATGCCATCGATACGCCTTTTGTAATTCTCAAATTCTGGGTGCGTCAACAAATATACTTCCGCATTCATAAGAACTTGCTTTATTTTTACATTAGTTATCATTTCTTCAGGTGAACCAAATTTGTCACCAAATTTGAGCTTTACTTCAACAAAGACGAGTGTTTTGTTCTGTTTCGCAACAATATCGATCTCACCAAACTTTGTATGCCAGTTTTGCTCAATGACCTCAAAGCCGTGTCTTTTTAAGTATTGCGCCGCAATCATTTCTCCAGTACGACCTTTTGAAAAATTTTGTTGCTTCATGATCGTTATTCCACACGCACACGATACTGGAGCGCTTCAGCCACATGAGTTTCTGTGACTGCGTCGGCTGCCTCCAAGTCTGCAATGGTTTGAGAAACTTTAATCAGTCGGAAATACGTGCGTGTTGAAAGATTATAAGCATTTACAGCTTGCTTTAAGAGCTGAGAAGCCTTTGTTGTTAACTGAACAAAATCGGAGATGTGCTTGTTTTTCATCGAACCATTCATATAAATGCCGGACTTTGATAATCTTTTATACTGAACTTCTCGGGCTTTTATAATTCTTTCGCGTATTTTTGCACTACTTACAGTCTCAACATCTTTATGCTCTATAAGTTTATCCGCTTCAACGACTGGCACCGATACATGCAAGTCTATTCGGTCCATGAGGGGACCTGATAGTTTGCTTTGGTATTTCATAATCATTCGTGGAGAACAGGTGCATTCCCTTTTCGGATCACCCAAATACCCACAGGGGCACGGATTTGCCGCCGCAATTAACATAAAGTCTGCCGGGAATTTCAGCGTGCCCGCAGCACGGGTTACTGTAACTTCACCATCTTCCATTGGTTGACGAAGTGATTCAAGAGTACTCCTTGCAAACTCAGGGAATTCATCGAGAAACAACACTCCGCAATGTGCGAGAGAAATCTCGCCAGGATGAGGTTTACTTCCTCCGCCAATAAGACCTATTCTGCTTGTTGTGTGGTGAGAAATTCGAAATGGCCGCGCCCAAATAAGCGAGCCACCAGGAGGAATATTTCCAGTTACCGAGTAGATTTTGGTTACCTCTAAGCTTTCTTCAGGCGATAGTGGAGGAAGGATACCTGCCACAGCCCGAGCGAGCATTGTCTTTCCCGATCCAGGAGGGCCCTGCATAAATAAATTGTGCCCACCAGCAGCAGCGATAGTCAGTGCGCGCTTGGCATGATTTTGTCCAATAATTTCATTAAAATCAAACTCTGCGACTAATCTTTCAGATTCAGTGTTTCCGGGCTTAATCAGCGCTTTTGCTATTTTTTTAGACCCATTTAAGTGAAGGACCAATTCATGCAAACTCGCGACGGGAAAGACAGAGACATTCGACACAACTGCCCCCTCTTGTGAACTGGGGAGTGGAACATACAACTCTTTTACAGAATGTTGTTTCGCAGAAAGAGCAAGAAGAAGTACTCCTTTGGTATGTCTCAAACTTCCGTCCAGTGACAGTTCTCCATAAAAAAATGACTTTTCCTTTGGAAGCTGTACAACTCCCATTGCATGAAGAATGCCAACAGCTATTGGAAGATCATAGCAGCTCCCCTCTTTTGGAATATCTGCAGGTGCCAAATTTATGATAATTTTACTTTGAGGAAACTCAAAACCTGAATTTGTTATGGCAGTTTTTACTCGTTCTTTCGCTTCTTCAATTGCTTTGTTTGGGAGGCCAATTATCGTAATCCCTGGGAAACCTTTGGTGAATACATTTACTTCGACTTCAATCGCAATAGTCTCCAGTCCTGAGTGGGCTGCTGAAAGAATTGTCGTAAGCATTCTATTTTAGAGTATCACTTTTTATTGTTCGTAAAAAACTATTATTTTGTGATACCCAGGCTCAACAACTACAGTAACGAGCCCTGCGTTATTTATTTTGTAATGGTATATCGTACCATCGAGAAGCACTTTTAATCCTGAAAAACCAAATACTTTTAATGTCACCTCTCCTGTTACCCTTTTCTCAAAACTTGCCACAAGTTGAGTGGAAGTTCTCGCAACATGTAGCTGAAGAAGTCCTTCTCCATCAATGTCGGGGGTGGTGTTTTTTATCATACCCTGTGTATCAGCGGTTAGAGGTAAATATTCATTAAATGTATTGGTAGTTATTTCAGCGGCAACAACATCTTCAACATTCGGATGCAGGTATTGGTTTACTCTCATGTAGTTTCTGTTATTTATAAAAGCTACCAAAACGAGAAAAAATCCCACCACAAATCGAGCCTTCTTACATTCAACAAGCAAAACCGCTGCAAGAAAAGATGAAATAAAAAGTGCAGGCATAAGAAACATTGTTGGATAGTCAAAGCTCGCAAAACGAGAAGCCAACTTCCAAATCGGTATCGAACCATCAAGCATCAAAAAAATACTCAGGACAAATGCAAGGAAGAGAAACAAAATAAGATTTCTATCTTTCGCTTTTAGGCGAAATATTTTTATGATGAACAAAAATGAAGCGATCATAACAATCCATTGAGCAATTCCGAGTTGATACGAAAAGGGTCCTTCTTTAGCGCTCTGTTCAACAATGCCATATCCCCATGGTGAATACAGAAGCTGTTTAAAATTTACAAACTGGCTTAAGTAGAGCGTTTTAAACTGCCCTGTAGAAGCCTGAATAGATTTACTCAAAACAAATACCGGGTACAAATACCACCAGGTGAGCCCCACCGTAATGCCACCAGATACAATCAACTTTTTGAGTGATGTCTTTAGATACCATGCAAATGGTATAACAACGACAACAGAAGTAATAATAGAAATAAGGTGTGACAAGATAAGGGCAGACATTGTCAGACTGAACAAAACTAGTGGCAACAAGACTTTTTTATTCTTGGAAAGATAATACAAACTCACCACAATAACGGGCAATACCATAAAGACAAACGCTCTCCCCATGGCAGCTGATACAAATATTGTTACAAATCGCCATGGCGCAACTACATACAAAATTGCTGAAGTTACAGAGGCGAATCTGCTCTTTGTAAAGAGATATGAACACCAGTACATCCCCCATCCCGAAAAAAGAAAGGAAATAAAAAACAAAATTTTTATTGTCGACTCAATTGAAACTCCGAGAAATAAAAATGGAAGCCCCACCATCCATGGAAAATGGTAACTAAATACAAATAACGGGTACCCAAATCCGTTTGCCATTGGGGCAATCCAATGGGGAGGGAAAACGCCTTGTAAAACAGATTCGTTATACCAATACAGTCGTGCAACTTGGTGCCAAATATCATGAGCAGTAAAGAGTCCAGAGGGAAAGAGTGCTTTTAAACAAAACAACGAAACAACGAGAATTCCTCCCAAAAACAATACATGTCTTCTCATCCTTGTATAGTACAGGAAACTTGACTTTCTTACCTCTTTCACATATACTTCTTGCACTGCTCACATTTGGTGAGTGTTTTTTTTCACCGAAATTGTGCGTAGGAACCCATGTTCTTAGTCCTCTTAACGAGGGCAAAATATGAGTAAACTTTCCCTCAATCTGCCCCTGAGGTACCGAATCGACCTTAATATGGTCAAACGGCGCGAGCTTCTTCTCGTGGAACAAAAAAACTTTATTCCCCGCCTCAAAGATATCAAAAGCTGGAGAAATGGAAACAAGCTTTCTCGTTTCTTTAGACACATGTTTGAGCACGAAAACATTCACAAGGTGTTAAGTCGCAATTTGGCTGTGGCAGCAATTGCAGGAACCATGCTCCATGGTGTCATTCCAGCCTCAGCAAGTAACTTTATAAATGGAAATGTGACTATTAATATGGCTACCACCCCAATAGTCTTAAATACTGAGCACGGAATTCAAGAACCGCTCACCACAATGCACATAAATCAAGGATATTTTAGTTATCACCCTGGAGTTGATTTAAAAGGAACGATTGGAGACCCTATCAAGCCAATAATGGTGGGAACTGTCGTTGAGGCTGGTTTTTCTCGAGTAGGCTACGGAAACGTGGTTATGGTCGACCATGGAGGCGGAATTGAAACTGTGTACGCTCACATGAGCAAAATTCTCGTGAAAGAAGGACAATCAGTGAACTTAGATACCGTATTGGGATTAATCGGTACAACTGGCCACAGCACAGGCCCCCACTTACATCTTGAAGTGAGAGAAAACGGAAGTACCGTTAATCCGCTCCGCGTGCTTCCCCCTTTTAAATAACTATTCTTTTCCTGCGGTTACCACAATATCAAAAGTGCTTGAGGCAGGAAGCGGGTCACCATCTTCAACAACATAGTCTTTGAGTGCTTTTTTAATAAGGTCCACTGCACCAGCCGGAACAGAAGCTTTCACTTGGACAACGGTATTCTTAAAGTTATAATTCACCGCGTTTCCGGTGCCAGTCACTTTGAAGCCACTTGATTCCAGGGATGATTTTACTTTGCCGGCAGCTCCAATTACTCCACTTCCATTTAAAACGCTTACCTTGTAAGAATCAGGCACCACTGTTGGCGTGGGTGATGGTTTCGCCGTTGGAGTCGTTTCAGTAAGTACTGGAGAAGGGGTTGGGGTACTCTCTGAAACCGTATTATTGGAAACTCCACTGACATACACATATACTCCCCCTGCGATAAAACCGACGACAAGTGCTGTGATAATGGTTACTAAAAAGATAAGTTTCATATTGGGACCTCGAGAAGGAGGTGTGTCTCTCGACAAAAGTTCTCGTGCGGCAGCTTCCGCATGCAGAGGAGTCTGAACGTGCTCGAGGAGTGGGGGTTCGTCGTACGTCGCCACCTCAATTTGGGTCTCAACTGGTACCTCTTCTTGCACACGAACTTTCTTGCGAGCTTCATGTTCTACAACAGTACTCGAGACAGAAGTATGAGCCTTGGGCTCAGGTGCTACAGGAGTTTCAATAACTTCTTCGACCACTGGTCGGCGACGTTTTGCGGGCATAACTCATTGTACCTATTACTTATGAGCGATTACAAGAAGTTAATAATCCATTCCGCCCATTCCCGGCATTCCACCGCCCATTGCAGGAGCAGTTGATTTTGGTTCTGGGATTTCAGAAATCAAAGCTTCAGTTGTGAGCACCATCATGGCGATACTTGATGCATTTTGAAGCCCACTTCGGGTTACTTTGAGTGGATCAAGAAGTCCAAATTTAAGCATTGAGCCAAATTCTCCGGTCAATACGTTATATCCAAAATCTTGATCTTTGTTTTCTTCTATTTTCTTTAATACATACCCATCATCTTCACCTGCATTTCGAACGAGCCACCTTAACGGCTCTTCCAGTGAATCGTACACGATATCAATACCAAGTTGTTCATCCTTTATTTTACTCGTCACCGTTGAAAGGGCTTTTCTTGCTCTCAAAAGTGCAAT
>JAKAKU010000113.1 GCA_021824385.1 bacterium
TTAACTATCGTCATCTTTACTTTTTACACGATAAGTATTTTTCGATACGTACATTTGTATTATGTCCATATGACAAAAGAGTATCCGTTTTCTTCACAATATGGTGTTAAAGAGCTCGTAAGTGTAGTTGCACCAATTCACAACAACTACGCACACGTTATCATTACTGATCGCTATGACCAGCCATATATCTTGTTTTTGTTCTATATGAAATACGACCCTGCAAGCTTTCAGAAAGATCATACGATTACCAATCGTGACTTATATGGCTTTTCTACTGTTCGTTCTTTTGCAAATTTTAAATTTGAGTCGATTCATTTTGTTGAATTTCGTGATCAGTATCCAAACAGCCTTATTATTGGAACAGATCTGGAAATTCCGGAAAGTTCCAACCGCAAGCAAGATATTTATGGATCAAATGGTTATCGATATTTTAGAATAGTACAAAATTAATATGCAAAAACTTTCAGTTGTGCTTGCGACAAGAAACGAAGAACAAAACATTGAGCGATGCTTGATGTCGATAAAAGAAATTGCAGACGAGATCATTATCTTTGATGAGCACTCGACTGATAAAACGGTATCTATTGCAAAAAAATTTGGAGCCAAAGTTTTCGATACAGATCACGAAGAAATTTTTCATATTACAAAACAAAAGGCGATAGATAAAGCAAAAGGTGAGTGGATTCTTCAGCTTGACGCCGATGAGGTAGTTACACCGTCACTTGCCACTGAAATACAAAAAATACTCGTAATGAATGACACCGAAATATTGAATAGAAAACCACTGAATTCTAACGATGAACGTCTTTTTGAAAAGCACTTAAAACTTTTGCAAATGCGTGGTGAATTTAAAAGTAGTACATCTGCGGAAGTTGTAGCCTTTTTTGTTCCAAGAATAAACATGTTTTTAGGGCATCCACTTATACACGGAGGAGTGTACCCAGATGGAGTGGTTCGACTTATCAAAAAAGGGAAAGCACATTTGCCTGCCAAGTCAGTTCATGAGCAAATGGTGGTAGATGGTCAAATTGCGTGGCTCTTTAGTCCATTAGAACACTGGGACTCACCTACGATATACCGTTATCTTTCACGACTCAATCGCTATACTGATTTGCACGCACACGAGCTTTCGCAAGCAAAACTCTCCAATTCTTTTTTTAGTTTGTTTCGATACACCTGTGTCAAACCCGCACAAACATTTATAGACCGATACTTTGCCCATCGTGGCTATAAGGATGGTTTGTACGGCTTTTTGTGGGCAGTTTTTTCAGCTTGGCATTTCCCGATAGCATATTTTAAATTTGCAACAAATAAACATATATGAAAATTGCACTAGATGCAGGACCTTTGAGCGACGGTAACGCTGGGCGTGGTATTGGTGTCTATACACAGCTTTTGTATGATGCGCTCAAAGTCCAAGAAGAAGTATTAGTGGAAGCTATTGATGTTCATAGCACTAAAAATTTCGAATCATACGACCTTGTGCATTACCCAAGTTTTGATTTTTTTCAAAATACATTACAAATACCGCAAAATATTCCCGTCGTTGTTACGATTCATGACACAATTCCATTGATATATCCCAAAAATTATCCTCCCGGCATTCGAGGAACAATAGCATTATACAAACAAAAACAGGCTCTCAAAAAGGTTTCTGCTGTTATTACAGATTCTCTTACAAGCAAAAAAGATATTATCCGATATCTTAATGTAAAACCGGAGAGAATATTCCCAATCTACTTAGGACCAACCATTTCCAAGATAACTAAAAACGATTCCCAAAAAAGCGTTTTGAGAAAATTTCAAATAAGTTACCCATACGTACTCTATATTGGAGACGTAAATTGGAATAAAAATCTACTTTCACTATGTAGAGCTTGTGACCAAATAGGTGCACATTTAGTGATAGTTGGGAAACGAGCCGTCTCTAAGGACTATGACAAAAATCACATTGAAAATAGGCCGCTCGTCGAAATGCAAAAAATAGCAAAAACCTCATCTTTTATACACACAATCGGTTTTGTCGATGACGAGGATTTACCATCAATAGTTAAAGGAGCACAGCTGTTATGCCAACCTTCATACTATGAAGGTTTTGGCTTCAGTGTTTTGGATGCTATGTCATTAGGGATCCCAACTGTTTGTGCAAAAACACAGGCGCTTTCAGAAATTTATGGTTCGGCAACTGTCTTTTTTAATCCGTCTGATGTAGCTGACATGGCTAGCGTCATAGAATCGGTATTGGCGAATGAAACTCTCCAACGAAAGCTCCAAAAATTAGGATTAACCTTGTCGAAGAGTTTTTCTTGGAATAAAACAGCAAGTGAAACGGTAAATGTTTACAAAAACGTACTTGCACAAAAATGAAACGAGAATATAAAAAACTTTTCCTTTTCGTTGCTCTTTGGCAAGTCGTAATCCTTCTCTTTTTTTCTCTTGGTTTAAGATTTTTACCAATTCAAGATAATTTTCTCGGAGGGAGTATCCATTTTAAAGAAGCACCACTCTTGTGGTCTCATGCTAATTATGACGGAGAACATTATATAGAGGTTGCGCAGTTTGGATATGGACCGTACACATACTTCTTCTTCCCACTTTATCCCGTTTTGTTGCGTTTTGTCTCTCATTACTTGGTTTTTTTACATTTTCCTCTTGTTTGGTCAGGAATTGTGATTTCTAACAGCGCGTTCTTCATTGCAGTTGTTGTTTTATATAAACTATTGAGGTTAGATTACTCTGAAAACGTAAGCTTTCGCACTGTTTTGTTGCTCCTGCTTTTTCCTACCAGTTTCTACTTCACGATGGTATATACGGAATCACTTTTTTTCGCTTTATGCGTATCATCGCTTTATTTTGCGAGAAAAAGAAACTGGATGGGAGCAGGTATATTAGGTATCTTTGCATCTATGACCCGCTTAGTGGGCGTGGTTCTTATTGCTTCCATATTTTTCGAATGGTTATCAAGTTATTTAGACAAAAAATCAACGAAAATTGCTTTACTTCCAATACTTTGTGTGCCATTGGGAATTGCTTTTTATATGTTTTACCTGAATAAAGTTTCTGGTGATCCGTTAGCTTTTTTTCACAATATCGCTGTATATGGTCAGCAACGATCCACAAGTTTAGTTATTCTTCCCCAGGTATATTACCGATATATATTTAAAATTTTGCCGCATTTAAATGGGTATGTACCAATAATTTTGACTACATATTTTGAGCTTATTTCAGGAGTAATCTTTTTTGTTCTTAGTGCTGTTTCATTTTTCAAAGTGAGACCAAGTTATTCAGTTTTTGCTTTTTTCTGTTTTATAATACCTACCCTTTCAGGGAGCTTCTCGTCTCTTCCAAGGTATGTTCTCATTTTATTCCCGCTCTTTTTAGTTTTATCGTTATCGTTGGAAAAGCTCCCTCGTACGTATCATTATGTGTACTACGCTTTAGGAGCTGTTTTTCTTTTAGTTTTTACTTCAATGTTTGCGGTAGGATATTGGGTGAGTTAAATTAATCAGATGACTAATCTTTTTTATAAGCTGCGACAAATTTCAAAAACAAAAACACTTCGGCAATCGAGTGTTACTCTTTTTGGGACAGCTTTGAATGGAGTCATAGGTGTGATTTTCTATATTCTTGTTGCACGAATGCTTGGACCAAGAGAGTACGGCATATTCTCTTTCGTGACTGTCACTGTCGCTCTCCTGGCCTCAATCGCCAATGTTGGCACAGACACAGGAGTTACAAAGTTCGTAGCAGAAAACTGGGAGTCCAATAAACCGCGAGCGTTACGTTTTTTAAAAGCAGGTTTATTGTTGAAAATCGCTGGCTTTTCGATTGTGATTGTAGGGGGATTCCTATTAACTGATTTTGTAGCTCAATTTGTATTACAAAAAGGGGAATTGTCAGACCCATTCAGGTGGGCTTTGATCGGGGTAGCTGGTAGTATGCTTTTTTCCTTTGGGTGTGCTGCCCTTCAATCCCTACAAAAGTTCTGGGCATGGAGTATCGTAAATGTGTTTGGTAATAGTTTTCGTTTAATCGTCTTTTTCCTCTTAGTATTAGGTGGCCTTAGCCCTGTTACTGCTGCAATCTCACTTTTTGTCTTTTCTCCATTCTTAGCTTTACTTGTTTCTTTTATTTATTTACCAAAATTTCTCAACGTCTCAGTCAAGCGTTCCGAATTGGTAGAGCTATTTCATTTTAATAAATGGGTAGCAGCTACGACAATCATAGTTGCGATATCTACGCGTCTTGATAGTTTGTACTCAACACGATTCCTCCCCTTCGAACAAGTTGGCTACTATTCGGTTGCTATTAGCTTGGTAGGATTTATATCTCAAATAGTTCTTGCCTTAGGGACAGTTGCAGCACCAAAGTTTGCGACTTTCAAAAACAGAGAAGATGCCTGGCGATACTTCCGTAAGTTTGAACTGTTTGTGTTAGGATTGAGCTTAATCGGGATTCCAACTGGTGTTTTAATTTCACGTTTTATTGTTCCGTTGGTATACGGTGCACAGTACTTATCTTCTATCGCGCCACTCAATGTGTTGATTGTTTCATATTCAGTGTTTCTGTTAAGTATGCCAATACACACCATGATTTTATATTTTTATGGCAACTCTCGTTTCTTCTTTTGGCTCTCATTGTTCCATATCGCCTGTACAGCACCGCTCGCATGGTATTTAATTTCGCAATTCGGGATAATGGGTGCAGCATATTCTGTTATGATTGGAATGATTATTGATTTTGTGATTCCACTTATTTACGTGGTTAGAAAAACTTCATGAAGAAAACTATTTTGAATATAACAAAAAATCAGGTGGTTATGGGAAGTTTTATACTTCTTTTAGGAAGCAACATTGCCAACGTAATTGCTTACTTATACCATTTCATTTTAGGGCCGCTTCTTGGAAAAGCTGATTATGGTGAACTTGTGGTTTTTCTTTCAATTATTTCCCTCCTTTCTTCAAGTTATTCTTTTTTAGGACTTTTAGTTATGAAAATAGTATCCGCTGAAAAAAATAAACAGACGGCAGTGGATAAATTCATTGGGCTCGTAAATCAATTTCAGAAACCAGCCTTAATCTTAGCGGTGATCTTATTAATACTGATTCCACTCTCGGATCATTTTCAGATACATGTTGTTACCGCAATCTTAATTCCGCCAATCTTCATCCTGTCTTTCTTGCTGTTTTTGTACAAGTCATATTTGCAAGGGAATTTAAATTTTTATACTTTAAGTATTGCCTCGATACTAGAAATACTTTTTAGACTAGTTTTTGCATTTGTCTTTATCAAGTTCGGAGTTCGATCAGTTGGAGCAGAGCTTGGCTTTTTATTTAGTGTGCTCGTTTTGTGGTTTGCCCTCAAACGTTATATCCCTCAGGTAAGAAAGCTGGAAAAGGGTATTTCATACAAACAATTTACGGAATACGGACTTCCAATACTTCTTTGTAGTGTAGCTACTACAGCCTTTTTCACCGTAGATGTCTTGCTTGTACGCATCTTTTTTAGTGCCAGCGATTCAGGTATTTATGGAGCTGCCGCGACGCTTGGCAAGATGGTATTGTTTTCAACTATCCCTATCACAGGGGTGCTCTTCCCATTAATTTCGAAAAGACATTCTGAAGGGGCGGAAGGAACAAATATTCTCTTATTAAGTTTACTTATGACAATCGGTATCGGCGGTGTATTTGCTTCTGCCTTTTATTTGATACCACACATTATTGTGAGCACTCTCTACAGAAACTCCTTTACAGAAGCAGCACCTCTCCTGTTTCCGTTTAGCATGTTTATGCTTTTTTTGGTCTTAAGCCTTGTTTTTGTAAATTATTATTTACCAAGAGAACGATACTTTCCGGTCAAAGCTCTATTTGTAGGGGCAATTACACAAATTATAGGCATTACGACTTTCCACACCTCACTCTTGGCTGTTATTAATGTCTCAATGACGGTATGTTTCACCCTTTTTGTCACTTTATTGGTATACTTCTGCTATGAAAATAAAAGCTTCAGAAAATACCTCTCCAAAGCTCTCAGTTATTATCCCCGCATACAAGGCTGAGCGTTTTATTCAAAAAAGCTTAAAACAAGTTTATAAAGTGCTCTCAGTAGGACGCTATCCATTTGAAATAATTTGTGTCGTCGATGGGAAAATAGACAAAACATTCGAGAATGCTTCTAAGCTCAAGAAACTATTTCCTGAAATTCGAGTTCTTGGATATAAAACGAACGCGGGAAAAGGGTATGCGGTGAGGTATGGAATGTCTCATGCCACAGGTCAGATTATTGGTTTTGTTGACGCAGGGGTAGAACTTAACCCAAATGGAATGGCGATGCTCCTAGAGCATTTTGAGTGGTATAACGCTGATGTTATTGTTGGGAGTAAGAGACACCCTGCATCTAAAGTAATTTATCCCTGGCAACGAAGAATTCTCTCTTTTGGGTACCAAATGGTTGTCCGTATTTTGTTTGGGTTGCACATCAGAGATACACAAGTAGGGATGAAGTTTTTTAGAAAAGAAGTTGTTGATAAAGTATTACCACGGTTACTTGTCAAAAAGTTTGCATTTGATATCGAAATGCTTGCTGTCTCAAATTATCTTGGTTTTACACGCATCTATGAGGCTCCAGTTGAGCTAAAAATGAAGTTTGCAGGTGAGTCAACCATAATGTCTAAGAAGTTTTTTCACGTCGTTTTTTACATGTTTTGGGATACGTTAGCTGTCTTTTATAGGCTGAGAATTATGCATTATTACGACTACAAAAACAGGAAACTATGGCCGCCCCAAAAAAAGTTATAAAATTTATTTGGTATGAACATCCTAATACTGAGTTGGCGCGGCCCCAAACATCCCCACGAAGGCGGGGCTGAAATCGTAACTCATGAGCATGCAAAATATTGGGTGAAAAACGGGCACCAAGTAACGTTATTTACCTCTTCATTTGATGGAGCTTTACCAGAGGAAGATATTGACGGCATACATATAGTCCGTCGTGGAAAACAAGCCTTCGGAGTTCAGATAGCTGCATTCTTTTGGTATCTCAGATATTCAGAAGAACCATTTAATCTGGTAATTGACCATTTCCACGGAATCCCCTTTTTTTCCCCACTTTATGTGAGGGTTTCAAAAATAGCATTCATACACGAAATTGCCCGTAATGTGTGGCTCCATAACCCTTGGAAAGGTCCATTTCATTATTTACCTTCAATAATCGGAAAATTTGGTGAACCCTTTGTTTTTAAATTCTTCTATAAAAATATCCCCTTCGTAACCGTGTCCTCCTCTACAAAAGCAGATTTGGTCAAATATGGCATAGATTCTGATCAAATAACGGTCATTCACAATGGGGTAATAACTCAAAAAGTAAGTGTTTCAAAAAATAAAGCTTTTACGGTGATGTTTTTGGGTGCACTTGCGAAAGATAAAGGAGTGGAAGATGCAATTGCAAGTTTTGAGCTTATTGCAAAACGTATACCAGAAGCACAATTTTGGGTGGTTGGTAAAGGTACTCCTAAGTATGTGGAGATACTTACACAAATGGCAAAAAGGTCGGGGATCGAAGCACAAGTAAAATTTTTTGGCTTTGTATCCGAAAAAAGAAAATTTGAGTTACTTAAAAAGGCCCATGTATTAATTAATTCCTCTGTGCATGAGGGATGGGGGTTGGTGAATATTGAGGCAAATTCGCAAGGAACACCGGTTGTGGGATATCGAGTATCGGGAATGGTAGATTCGGTAACCGACGGGAAGACTGGGCTACTCGTTGACTACGGGGATATTACTGCACTCTCAAGAGCTGTTTGTGAACTGCATGATAACCGTGATTTATACAAATCTTTGGCAAAAGAGGCACAAAAATGGTCGGAGCAGTATACTTGGGATGATTCTTGTAAAAAGAGTCTCACTTTTATAGAAAAACATATCTAATGGGAAAACAAAAAATAATACTTGTAACTGGCGCAAACTCAAAACTTGGTGAATCGATTGTGCAAAAATTGCTAGCTGCTAAGCATAAAGTGTATCGTGGACAGCGAAAGGGAGGAGACATTACTATCGATGTTTCGTCTCAAGAATCCTGTGAAAGAGCTATTCAGAAAATTATTAAACTTCAAAAGCGCCTCGATGTGGTAGTTAATGTTGCAGGAGTCACAGAATCTGGAACGATCCTGAACTCTTCACCTGAACAATTCGAAAACC
>JAKAKU010000063.1 GCA_021824385.1 bacterium
TTGTGGCAGGAGCGAAGATAGCCACAATTTCTCTGACAGACACGTTCAGTTCTGAAACTGAATTCTTTGTAGGGCAGGACTTGTTCGGTATATCCGAGAACGGAATGGTTAAACTGTACACGTTTAGCGGACAGCTCCGACATACTGTTGCCACATCGTCGTATTTGGGTAAAGCAGCGTTTGGTCTTGGAAAGATGCCCGTTTGGTTGATTGGATCAGAAATGGTTCAAGGCGACTTTGTTATGAATAAACTGGGCTACAAGAACATGATGCGGCTAAACAAAGGGTTAACATGGTTTCGTGCATACAACTCAGGAGGGGAATACCCCAATGAAGTTGTGGGCTTCCAGTACCAATTCAATAAGTATCAATGGTTTAACTTCAAGGGTAAGTATGAAGCAATTTCGGGAGTTACCATGCCTGAAGGCTATCGAATGGTAAGCCACGAAGTTGTTCATGATGGGCAACTCTTTGCAATTGTCAGAGAAGTTACCAAAGATGCTATGCAGTCGAGTTGGTATATAGACTTACTCGAATCAGGTAAGAAGAACCTAAAATTGCCTGAGCCAATCGTTTTCAAAACGTCTATCGGTCGTCCAGTGTTGTACACAAAGAAAAGCCTTATGCTTGTTTCAACTGAAGCGGGCATCGCAAATGTGAACATTACCACTGGGCAGTTCAGTATTATAAAAGGTACTGAACAAGTTCGCTCTGTAGATCATGTTGGTGTCGTTGACGGCTTCGTTTACGTTGCTTCCGACGCCGGTTCAATTTTTCGTTTATCAGCTAAGTAATTGTAAATAGAAAGGTCTCTCACAAATGGCTAACATTCCGAACCCAGTAACTGAAATGCCTAGTTTGTCTCCAAGACTTCGCAATTTGTACGACGAACTGTTTGGTCGTGAACTCCGCGAATACCTCGAAAAGCTTGCCTTTGAAATGGCATCGCGTGTGGGTATCGTTCATCAGCCGAACCCGGCATATCTTCGCAAGATTGCGGCAGATTTATGGAAGCTTCGTGCTCCCGAACTCTGGCTTGCATCAAGCGATCAATATTGGCGCTTCCGCCTGCATGTTGATATCCAAGACGACTTTACGCTTCCTTTGACCGTTGTTCGCAATGGCCGTATTGAGTCCATCCTGTTCCGCGGCGAAGCCGAAGGAGTTCCTGTCCCTGCTCAGATGAGGGACATGATCGTATACGAGGATCGTAAAACATTCCGCCGTCAAGATATCGCTTCGCTCCTGTGGGGTCGCTTAAACGTGGCCGGCACATGGAACGATACGATGAAGTCGGTCTGGCTGGACGTGATGATGCTCCCTTTGAACTCCCAAAATGGGTTTACTGTGGATAATCATCCACTGGTAACAATCCATGACACTGAAGATTGGATTGTTGTCCGCGACTGCGTAATCGGACCGAACGGTCAGGAATACCAGTATCTTGAGGCCTATGAGGCAAAGCGCGGCGAACACCCACTTCCGTTAACAATTGTGTGGCAGGATATGGTGTACCATCCCATTCACAATAAGGACGGCTTCTTGCTGAACACAACTGATATGGACTGGGGATATCAATACCCCGGTGAACTTGTTTCAAGCCAAACCGGCAAACCCGCAGAACTGATTATTCCACATACCTTGTGGGACGATCACTGTAAAGTTTTGACATGGGGCGCGAGCATTACTCCGGCTTCTCATGAAGTCGCCATGCTCCACTCGTATGTGCGCCGTGTTGATATTGTGTACATGTATAAGGGCATGAGTAAGAAAGTCGAACATCTTGGTGCAGGCCGCCCGCAGGTTGTTTTGATCGGGGATGAAAACGCCCAAGAAAATATGACGTATCTGAAGATCTACGAAATTGCCCATGAAATAGGCGCAGATGGCCAATTGAAGAGCCATTGTGTGAAAACATCGCTTGAAAATAATGCGGACATGATTGAACAAGCGTTTCCTGATGTCACCGACAATAACGGTCGTGTTATCACTGACAACAGTGCCATCCGGCTGGAGCAGTTCGGCAAATTCAATGTCCTCGGTGACCAAATGACTACTCTCCCGGGTACTGAATCGAATACCGCGAAGTCGTATGCTCGTATGAGCGCGGCTGGTCTTCGTGAAACAACCGGTATGAAGTTTCTGGAAAGCGCACTCGTGCGCTACGCCGATTCTCTGTAGTTTGCGTTTCGATAATCGATAAGACCCAGGGCTACAAATGTAGCCCTGTATTTCAAAAGAAAGCGAAGGAACTGTAATGACTACACCTGACCCGATCAATATTAATGATTTTGCGGCATATACCGGCTGGACCGGAGCTGCTTTAGCTCAGTCTGGAATGGTTACCTCAATTGGCAAAATTGTTGGCCCGAATGGTAAATTGACAACCAACAACATGCTCAATACGA
The DNA here is from genome assembly GCA_021824385.1 of bacterium. GTDB lineage: Bacteria > Patescibacteriota > Microgenomatia > UBA8517 > UBA8517 > UBA5941. Next base: position 2,409 of record JAKAKU010000063.1, read on the forward strand.
CGCTCATCATTGATCAATCGTCATCGATGAACAACCCGCTCATTATTGCGGGGGTGATCACCGGTGGCAACATGCTCATTAAGATTCTACGGAAGCTTGAAGAAGCCTTCCTCCAGATTTTGTTGTATAACCACACGGTCTCTGAACGCCATTCGTTTGAGCCGGTACGGATTCCTGTTGACGATTTAACCGGTGACCCGTTGCCGGTTGACCAATGGGATGTGCGGCCGCTTGAAAATTCTGAGTATCGCCCGAACGGCAGTACTGCAAGCCAAGCCGCTTTGAAGAAAGCCCTGCTTGATCATGGGTATCTTGGCGGTGTGATTAAGACCAACAAGAAGACGCGCGGCGTTGTAAATCGCCACTTGATCGGCTGGATCAGTGACGGTTTTACCAATCACGGTACCGCAAAAGATGCGGCCGAAATTCGCCAAGTCATGAAGTCGCCGTTTGTAAGTGAGCGCTTGGTCGTCATTGCCTTTATGTTGGCCACTAAGGAAACGACGAAACGTTTCGCCAAAGAGCTCCGAAATGCCGAATGGTATGAAGGTTCCACAAAAGTTACATGGACGGGAACCGACGAGCAGGCTGCGAAGGTTATGTACGAAGCCATGTGCACCGGCTACGGCTGGTGTGGTGCTGAGACTGCTGATGAAATTGATTCGATTGATGACGTTGATCTTCGCGCGCGCGCCCGCATTTACAAGGTTGCCGAAAATATCATCATTCGTTCGTTTGAATCTTCATATGCTATGCTCGGTGGTTTTGGTATTGACCCGAAGAATGTGTTTGCGTTCATCCAACCAGATGACCGTCGAGCTGCTGCACAGCAAATTGCCGACATCATCGGTGTTGCTTTAAGTAGCAGTATTTTGAACTTTAGTAAGGGGTTGGACCCGACAGCTGGTGCTGCATCGGGACTCGCGAGCACTGGCTTGAATCCTGACCCCGGGAGTGGGTCAACCAGTATTATCTAGACATTTAATCTACCGCTGATCGTATCAGCAACAAGCCTCGGCACGCGCCGGGGCTTTTTTTGTGGCCAAAAAAGGCAATGCCTGAGATACCTCAAACATTGCCAAGAGTATACACTCACGTTTTTCTCTTTCTCTTGACCTTTCACTCGAAACTCACTATTCTCAAAGTGTGTTAACTCGACTTATCGAATACATAAAACTTCACAAATTTACCGTCCTTTTATTTCTTGTGGTTTTGTATTTTGTACTGAAGCAAGTAACACCACTTCCGGTTGCACGTTTTTCAAGTACAGAGAGTATGGGCATTGCAAGTCCTGCAATGCTGAAAGCAGGAGCTGACACATTTGGTGGAATTTCCGCTCCCTCATATATGCCGGTGCAAGAATATGCACCAACTCCTAGTATCACCAACCGAATGGTGGTGCAAAACAGTTATCTTTCACTGCTCGTGAATGATGTCGTTTCAATACGTAAACAAATTACTGACTATGCAGTGAGTTTAGGAGGATATATGGTGACTTCTGAAACTACAAACCCTACTGATGCACCAACCGCAACCGTTACCGTTCGCGTTCCTTCCGGCTCACTTGATGCCACATTGGAGAAGTTCCGAGGTTTAGGCGTAAAAGTGGTATCTGAAAATTTGGTGGGAACTGATGTTACCGACCAATATGTAGACATTGATGCACGGGTGGCCACTTTGGAAAAAACGAAAGCAGCAATGGAAAGCATTCTTGAGCGTGCAACACTTATTTCAGATCTCTCAAATATTACCCAGCAAATTATTGGCATCCAGTCCCAAATAGATGCCTTGAAGGGTCAACAAAAGTCACTTTCGGAGAATGCAAAATTCGCAAAAGTGACGATCTATATGTCGACCGACGAAATTGCCCTTCCGTATGCGCCTTCAGAAACATTCCGACCTGCGGTTATCTTTAAGCTTGCGGTAAGAGCGCTGGTTACCACCCTTCGATCGGTAGCAACTGCTGGTATTTGGATAGCTGTGTATTCGGTAATTTGGGTTCCTGTTTTGATACTTCTATACGTACTTAACAGATATCTTTCGCGCAAACCTCGAGTTTAATATTCCCCAGTGATATACTATATATAGGTTAGTTTTACCAGGAGGACCTGAATGTTTCAATTGTATGAGGTATTAAAACGATACCGAACGGTTTTGACCGTGCTGCTCGCTGCAGTAGGATTTGAAATTTTTGCACAACCACAATATCTTCCACGACTGTTACAAATGGATGCATTGATTTGTGGACAAATGATGGCTCAACTGACTGCAGTGGGTTTCGTAACGGCAGGATACATCATGTATCGAATTTCACCACCGAGTGAAGTGAGAAAACACGTAATGGAAGCATTTTTTATTTCGTCGGCTGCTTCAATCCCGGTAATCGGTCTTAACTTACAACATGCCAATTGGCTGCTCGATGTTGTACTTGTGGCTTCGATTTTGATTGCATTCGGATGTGGTATCTGGTTTTTTTATCAGTCAGATATGACATCCGCAACATAATCACCACACGAAAAAGGGCGAACTGTACAGACTTCGCCCTTTTCCATTTAAACCAAAAGAGGAATTACTTTCTCTTTTTAGCGGTTTTTTTCTTAGCAGCTTTTTTAACGGTCTTTTTCTTCATTACTTTCTTAACTGCTTTTTTGACTGTTTTCTTTTTCTTTGCGGGCATGGACAATCACCTCATTCTTATACTTAAATGTAGAGATCTTTTTATACGATTTCAAGTATTTTTTTGATACGTAAAACACATAATTAATGGCTTAATTACGCCATTAAAATAAACGGCTTTTCTGATATACTAGCTCTATGAAAATACTTTTTGTGAAAAGCAAACTCGTGTTTAATCTCGTGTTCTCGGTATAATTACCTCTCTCGGTTTTTATATTTTTTTTAGTAAATCTCATATGAAAAAAACACGAGTAATCACATTTTCCAGAAAGTCAGCCGTTTTAATCAACTTATGAACCACACGAAACATTTACAAAAAGATAAAAAAATTGCAATTCTGATTGAGCAGTTTGGGGAACTTCCACTTCTTACTCACACAGAAGATTTATTTCTCGATATTGTTGAAAGCATTGTAAGCCAACAGCTGTCGGTGAAAGCCAGTAATACCATTTGGTCACGGTTCAAATTACTTTTTGGTAAGAAAAAAATCACTCCAAAAAACGTACTTGCGATTGATGATGAAAAAATTCGGGCTGCAGGTATTTCGTATTCAAAAATAAAATACATGAAAGGACTGGCCTCAATGATTGAAAAAAATGAGATTGATTTGGAAAACGTTAAAACGCTTTCTAATGAAGAAGTTCTTATGGAACTCACCCGGGTAAAAGGGATCGGCCCGTGGACAGCTGAGATGATTTTGATGTTTAGTTTAGGGCGAGAAGATGTCTTTTCACTCGGTGATATTGGTCTTAGAAACGCAATTGCAAAAATTTATACTGTTGATCGCGACGACGTACAAAGGATCGAAAAAATTTCAAATAAGTGGAAGCCATACCGAACATATGCTGCAAGATACCTGTGGAAAAGTTTAGATAATATGCCTAAGCCTTAGCAAACTTTGCCAAAAAGAACCCTTCAAAGATTGATGTTGGAAGAATACGTACACATTTGGAAATTTCCGGACGATATATTTTCCCATTCCATTCCAAAATACCGGACTCTGTTGGAACTCCGGGCACTCCTACTGATTGCAGGGTAAGCGAAGTATCTTTTGATAGCATCCATTCAACAACTTCCTCATTTTCTTCAGGGGATAGTGTACAGGTACTATATACAATAGTTGCACCGCTTTTTGCAGAACTTACCGCACTCCTCAAAATATGCTTTTGGTGCTCACTTAAGACTTTTACTTTTTTAACCGACCACTGAGCGAACGACTTGGGGTTTGTCGCAAGAAATCGCCCTTCGAGCGAGCAGGGAACATCCACGAGTACTGAGTCAAACGTGTTAGGGAATCGCTTCCACAGCTCCTGAGCTCTAAAGTGGATAGTCTGTGTATTGGTAACCCCCAGTGTTTTGAGGTTTGCGACAAGTTTATAGAGACGCACCTGACTCATGTCATTTGCAATAATTTGGCCGGAGTTTTGCATGAGTGCAGCCATTTGGGTAGTTTTACTTCCGGGTGCACTACAGGCATCTAGCACAATTTGCCCACTTTTTGGATTCAGAACCAGAGGAGGAATCATACTTGAAAGTCCTTGAATATACAGTTCCCCATTTTTGTACTCTGTAGTTTCGGTGAGCTCACGTTGCGAGCGATTTTTGAGAATAAACGCGTCGGGAAGTGGGGAAGGTTCAACTTCAAAGCCGTGAAGTTCGAGTTTTTTTATGAGAGCTGGAGTGGAAATTTTGAGGGTGTTGGTGCGAAAAGTCGATGGCTTGCGGCTTTCAAAGGTATCCAAAATCTCAGCAGATTTAGTCGGGTAGAGTGTTTGAAGTCGTGAAACAAAATCGGTGGGGAGTGAATTAGTCATACGTATAGTATATACTATCAGCAAACCTATAATTAATATATAGGCGTTTACAGACAGACTTCCAAGCCACACACGGTTTGGAATTTTTGTCCTCACGTTGACATTTCTAACTGTTTACCAAAAAGGAGGGGGAGTGAAGAAAATCGTTGATTTCGTACGTTCGTTTCGAGATCCAACACGAAGACTAAGGTTTTTACTGTTTGCAGGAACGTCTGTGGTCACTACTGTTGGCGGGTGGATTATTATCCGCCTTCTAGCCACCTTGGGGTGGAACATCGACATTGCAAATATTGTTCAAGCCATTTGGTCAATTGCAGTCGCGTTCTATTTGAACAACCGATTTGCGTGGGGAGACAGAAAATGGATACCACTCATCGTGAAAATGAAACTCTATGCAATTTCAAAAATTGTAACCGTTTCGTTTAATGCGATTTGTTTTAGAGTGCTCCTCCTTGTGTCTCCATTTGTTATCCTGTGGGTTTTACAACCCCTTGGAGCACCACTATTGAAATGGTATCTTTCACACGCTGATGAGTACGCGCAGCTTGTTGCCTACTTGGGATCAACTGCAATCATTATGTTTGTGAATTGGATACTCTACGACCAGACGGTATTCGCAACTCGCTCGTTAAAGGAGTTACAACACACCCATCCGCGGATATATAAGTGGATGATTGCTCGATACATTATCAACTTTCGAAAGGAGTAACTATATGCAGAGAGAAAAGAAAGTTAGGCATAAGCCTGTTGCTCGTCCTATTCCATATCCAAACCGTCGAACGTGGAAAAACCCTCAGTACCCTAATACCTATCGACATATTGAGGATCCGGTACTTCGGTTTACCTATCAACAGGAAGACCAGTCGGGACAGCCCGACTACCTTGAAGAATTGTCACATCTCGGGTTTAAACGGCTCCCACGCGTTGCCATGGCTATACCGGCACGCGAATCTGGTACCCATATTCCCGGACTTTTGGAATCACTCTATGGCATTCAATATCCAAACCTACGGTTTGTGATATGCCTTGAAGAGGGTGACACAACCGCGGACGCAATACATGCGTATTTTGATGAACATTCTGAGCTTGACCAAAGTTTACT
>JAKAKU010000065.1 GCA_021824385.1 bacterium
TGGGGGCAGCCCAATGCAAAATTCTTCCGGCCAGACTCCAATAAGTTTGGCCGCAACAAAATGTCCAAATTCGTGAACGGTAACAAGTATAGAAAGTGTAAGGAGGGCAACGACAACAAGAAGTACTAAAGAAATCATAGGTTTTATTCTAGCAGAACAAAGTGCACGTTAAACAGTACGAAGTTCTTCCGCCTTTTTGGCGCCAATCTCTTCAATTTTCTTTATAAAGGAGTCTGTAATGTCTTGCGCCTTTTTTTCATCGGCAAACTTATCATCTTCGGTAATTTCTTTTGCCTCAAATGCCTTTTTAATTAAATGCATCGCGTCTGCTCGCGCTTGTCGAACAGCAACCCGACCTTCTTCAAGTTTTACATTCAAAAGCTTCACATATTTTTCACGGTCTTCTGTTGTGAGTGGTGGCAAACTGATTCGAATTTTATCGTTATCAATACTTGGGTTGAGTCCCACATTGGCGGCGAGTATTCCTTGTCTAATTTCACCAATAATTGATTTGTCCCATGGTTCAATAATAATTTGAGTGGGCTCTGGGACAGTAATCGAAGCAGTTTCCATAACCCTGAGGTGCTGTGCACCACCATATACAGTCACCATAATATCTGAAACGAGCGCTGTGGTTGCTCTACCAGTTCGAATTCCCGAGAGTTCACGGATGAGGTTGTCGAGTGCTTTCTGCATCGCGCCTTGAAGTACGTTTTCGTCCATATCTATGTGGTAGTATACCACAAAAAAAAGGCGGCACTACTGCCGCCCCCGAGTTAAAACATCGCTCAAATACATATCAAGCATGGCTGCAGCCGAAATGACTGCAACATAGACAAGGCCTTCAAGGCTTGGCCCTTTTCGTACCATATCGGTAGTTAAGTAGTAGAGGGCAAAGCATGCACACACGACTGAAACAATTGAGTAGACAACCTTTGGCACCTTATCGAGTAATTTTCCAACACTTGTTTTGATCTTATCGTTCACGCCAAGCGTTTGAAAAAACAAGATACATGTCACGATAACGGTCACACTTCCAAAAAAAATTGCAACACTGCGGGGCATAATTTATTACTCCTCAACACTAACCTCTTCAAATTCTATCGCTTTTCGGCAACAATCGCGAGAAACAAAGGAAACTCAGCACGTGCCGTGTTTTCAGCCTTCGCATGAGGACCTTTACTCTCTTTATTTGAGCTCCATTCTTCAAGCTGAGCAATTACAAAACCGTGTTTTCGAAGACTTGCCACGTAACTTGAAAGGGGCATATGGTAGGTCATTGTAATCGCACTTTTTTTATCAGATGGGTGCATATTAATGGGAATTTTTAAGTGGCTCATGTATTTATTTACCCAACGTGTCTGAATCCCTTGTATTGGCTCTCCCCATCCACTTTGGCGTGGGATTCTAAATGAAGGGTGATTTATAACAATCAAAAAAGAACCGCCACTTTGCAAATGGTCTGATGCATTTTTGATAGCAGTATCAAAATATTCCATGTTTTGAAGCGCCAAAATGCATACTGCATGAGAAAAATCGGTCCGAAGCCCTTTTAGGGGCCTCGTGGCACTGAGTACTTCAAAACGATGGTGAGGATTGTCATCGAATTTTTTCGCGAAATCGATTAACGACTTGGAAGCATCAACTCCAACGTATGACACTGTTTTGGGCAATACACGTGAGAAAACTCCTTGTCCACAACCCAAATCCAAGACACTACTGTCTGGTTTCAGATTGAGAAGTTGCAAACTTTTTGGAATCACCACGTGTTCATGATAATAATGCCCACGCTCTCCCACTAAATCATTATATTGGCGTGCTTCACCTTCCCAACCCCCGCTTGTTTTTTTGTGATCAACTCGTTTTGGGGTGAACTTACTAAACTTGCTTTGTGGTTTGTACATAGTGCTAGTATAGCGTATTTTGATATGTCAGTATTTAACAGTATCTAACAATATCTAACAGTATCTGGCAATATATAATAGTTGTATGCTAACAATGTAATTACAAGCTATGATTATTCCCCCTAAATACACCCTTACCAAAGAAATCACGACCCTTTTATCGGAAATAGAGGGCGCACGAGCCGTGATTGATGCAACCATAGTTGCGCCTGAAATCGAAACGAATATACGGCGACGGACAACCCTGCAAAGTTCGCTCTTTTCAGCTCGGATTGAAGGAAATAGTTTAACCATGGACGAACTCACGCCTGGTTCAAATACCCAGAAAAAAGCAGAAGTATTTAATGTGCTAAAAGCGCTTGAGTGGATCCGTGAACGAGAAAAAAAAGACATTACCATGAGTGAGCTTTTAAACATTCACAAAATTGTCATGAAAGGTCTTAGTCCAGAAGCTGGGCAAATACGTCACGAGGTGAGCGCAATTTTTAATTCGGCAGGCATTGCAGTATATATGCCTCCCCCTCCAAAGCAAGCAGAGAAATATATTGTACGTCTCTTAAAATTTGCGAATTCAAGTCGCGAAACGCTCATTCCCATAAAAGCTGCACTCACCCATTATTCTCTCGAAAAAATCCATCCCTTTTTAGATGGAAATGGAAGAACTGGCAGGCTTCTTTTTCAGAAAGTGCTTATGCATGGAGGGTATGGAATGAAGGGACTCTGTGTGATTGAAGAATATTTAGATAATCATAGAGGTGAATATTACGGAGCTTTGGATGAGCCCGAAAAAGAAGTTACTGATTATGTGGTGTTTATGCTCACTGCATTAAAAGAGTCGGCACAAAAGGCAGTAAGCCTCATTAAACATCAGTCTGAACACTTTTCTCCCGAGGACACATTGCTTCCGCGCCGTGCAGAAATTGTAAAAATCGTGAAAGACCAAAAGATGGTGAGTATTAATATGATCGCACGGCGCTTTCCTGCAGTGAACCCCCGGACGATTCGATTTGATATAAAAAGCTTAGTTGATCATGGATTCCTGGTAAAATTGGGTACGACAAAGGGCGCATACTATGCGCCCTCAAAGAAATCTAGCTAACAAGGAGCCGATATTCTGTGTACATTCCAGCAGCCATTATAAACAAGTTCAGCTGGTTATCGATAACATCAGCCCGAAGTACAATATGTGCATTGGGTGTAAACACCTCCTCTGAAAGAGCGGCAAACCTCGTTAATGCAACAAACTTCTGGCTTTCCGTAAGTTCGGGTGGAATAGTATCCGCTCTTACCCCAACCCATAACCGTTTTCGCAACTCATTTCGGCTCCGTTCAACAAGCTCATTATACTCATCGAATGAGCATCCAACAGGCAGGCCCAAGGTAGCAAGCCAAAAATGAATTTTGCGTGAGAGCACCGCTGAATTTGTTATTCGCCCTATTTGAAATTCAATTCCCTGTGGCATTTCTGATCCCAGACCTTGGTATGAATTTGAAACCAGCTGCCTCGTGTCCAAGTACAACTTCCGCAGTGCAACATGCTGAACTGAAAGCTGTTGCATTTTGGTAATAGCAATCTCGGCCGCAATATGACCTCGGCATATGCGCAGTGTCCGATTTTTCTCAAGACTTACGGTGTATCGTAATTCGACGGGGTAGGTACTTCCCGACCCTACAATCAGAGACGGAACTACCTGAATAGCTTCAAAACCACTCAGCTTTGTAATAACAGTCATGCAAAGTACTCCGAAATAGTGAACGAATGAAGAATTATACCGTATGAGGCTGAGGCTGGGTAGCGCTTATTTTCCAACTTCAAAACGAACAAAGCGCCCAAGTTGAATATTCTCACCAGTTTTTGCAATAACTTCCTTAATAAGATCTTGAATTGTTTTTGAAGGTTCTTTAATAAATTCCTGTTTCAACAGTTCTTCGTTGTCAGAGGGATTCATCGAAACAATTTGAAGTGCAATATTTTTTGCAAGCTCTGAGAACAGTTCATTTTTGGCAACAAAGTCAGTTTCTGAAAGAAGTTCAACCAAGCAGGCAACTTTACCCGTGTGATGAGTGTAAGCAACAACTCGTCCTTCACCAGTTGCACGATCTGCTCGCTTTGCAGTCTTTTCAAAACCTTCCTTCATCAAAATTTCCTTGGCTTTTTTTTCGTCACCATTCAACTCATCAAGAAGCTTTTTTACGCGAACGACAGGAGCGCCAGTTTCCTCACGAAGTTTTGAAATAAGTTTTGCATTAATTGCCATGTGTTATTTTACTGCTTTCTTTGCTTTTTTAGGAGCCTTTTCTACTTTTTCAGGCTTCTCCGTTTTTTCTGTCTTAGGAGCTTTAGCTTTTTCAGACTTTACGACTTTTACGGGAGCTTTTTCCGACAGTGTTTCTTTTACGAGATCCAAAATATATGTGACCGCTTGGCTTGCGTCATCATTCATAGGAATTGGATAGTCAATAACATCTGCATCTCCATTTGAGTCAACAATTCCAACAACGGGAACTTTAAGGCGTCTAGATTCACTAACTGCTGTTTCCTCTTTGTGAGTATCAACAATAAACACAATGTCAGGAAGTTTTTCCATTCCGGCGAGTCCACCAATCATACGCTCGAGTTTTTCAATATCACGGCTAATCAACAGTCGCTCTTTCTTTGTGTAACTTGCGTATTCACCGCTTGCAAGCTTTTTCTTCATGTCTTCCATTTTGTGGAGTGACTTTTTGATTTGATCAAAGTTGGTAAACATGCCACCGAGCCAGCGCTCTACGATGTAATAATTGTTTGTCGCCTTTGCAAGCTCCATGATTGGCTCTTTAATTTGCTTTTTTGTTCCAACGAACAAAATCTTTTTGCCTTTCTTGGATTCAGTGCTCATAAACTCAAGTGCTTCTTCAAGCATCGACTTGGTTTTTATAAGGTCAAAAATGAAGGTGTTATCTTGAACTTTGTATAAAAACTCTTTCATACGAGGATTCCACCTGCGCATTTGGTGACCAAAGTGAGCGCCGGTTTCAACGAGTTTTTGAGCTGATACTTCTGCTTTTGCCATTGAATTAATTGTTACGTTTTGTAAACGATGTACTTGCAATCCCTTGTTCCGCTTCGGTGAGTGAGAGGACTTTTGAAGTACTCAGGGTTGCTTACCCTCCGAATGTGTATTTAAAACTCTTAACTTTGGCTATTATAAGCGGCCGCAAGGGTATTTTCAAGTAGTGACACAATAGTGACCGGTCCAACCCCTCCGGGCACGGGAGTTATAAACGATGCTTTGGCCTTTACCTCTTTAAATCGTACATCTCCCAATGGTGAACCTACGTCAATGACTGCTGCACCTTTCGCGACGTGTTTAGCTGTAATAATACCGGGTGTTCCGGTTGCGCTCACCACCACATCAGCCTTGAGACTCATAAACGAGGGCACTCCCCACAAATCTCGCCAATCGGCTCTTGGGCGTTTATCAAATCCTGTCACCAAATAGTGTTGTTTTTTGAGCTCTTTCATAAGAGCGCTCCCTACCGCTCCTTGAGAGCCTACAATAAATACCGGTGGCGGTTTTCGAAGCAAAACTACTCGTGAAGCCTCTTCAATAATAGACACCACTGCCTTTACAGTTGCTGGCAGAAATGGGCTCTCACTTGAAAGTCCATCTACGTCTTTGGCAGGACTAATGGCGTTTAAAATCTTTTTTTGATACGGCAAAAAACGCTTTGCCAGGGGAAGTTGAACCATAATTCCATGAACTGTCGTATCTCGGTTAAATGAGCCAATAAGATTGAGTAAAAAGTGATAATCACGCCTACTTGAAAACACTTCAAACACTTCCATTTCAACGCCTATGCGTTCTGCAGCTTTTTTCTTCAAACGAACATAGAGCATACTTGCAGGATCTCGTTGAGTAATAATGGCAACCAGCTTAGGGCTTATACCAATAGACTTAAGTTCTATAACACGGGCTTTGAGCCCTCTTTCTTTTTCAGCCGCAAAAGCTTTTCCATCAAAGATGGTAGCTTCAGATATGGGCATGGTTGGGGCAGACAGGATCTTTCGCCTACGTTTCGTTCGTCTTTTTTTGATCATTTCTTATGCTATTATACGGTTCTCTCGAGATTAGTAAAAAAGGAGATAGTTTAATGGACGCTCGGTTTAAAATGAGGTATGACTACGGCACGAGTCTGCATACAAAGGGCATGCAACTTGCACACAACTGGTTGCCAGTCGTCGAGGAGATTAATCGCATTGCAAACAAGATGTGTCGCTTCGATAGCAAAGTGGGGGAAATTTCATACATCACAGAAGAGCGGTCGTTTACCCTTTCGTACCAGCTCTGTGGCACCACCTATGTCTTAACGATTAAAATCGGCGATGCGAGTTATGTTCTCACTATCGATCCGAGCACCGCAGATCACTTGCATGACACACTTGAAATTGTAGGCAAGGCGTCACTCTATGCCGTAGGTGAGGACAATTGGTACAAGGTGGTCTCCGAGTGTTTAAGTAAGATTTTAGTGTATGTTCCCAACGGGTAATACACACATAGATGCGGGTCCCACTCCCGCATCTTTTTTATTCTCAAAAATCTACCGGAAACGCCTCACACAAACTGATTACTTTTGTTCTAATTTCTCCCAGTTTGTTATCGTCTGCAATACTTTGAACTACTTCGTGTATCCAGAGAGCAATTTTCTCCATTTCTTGCTCCTTCATTCCGCGGGCTGTCACTGCTGGAGTTCCCATTCGAATTCCCGATGGATTAAATGGACCTTTGTCATCAAACGGAACTGAATTCGCATTGGTTACTATTCCCGCTTTTTCTAGGGCGACGGCGGCTTCTTTTCCAGTTACATTCATGTTTCGCAAATCGATGAGTAACAGATGGTTGTCAGTGCCCCCTGTTACCAATTCAAAACCAAGGCTTATTAGTTTGCTACTCAAAGACTGTGCATTGAGCACCACTTGATGAGCATAGCTTTTATACTCACTGCTCCCCGCTTTCTCGAGTGCTAGAGCAATACCTGCAGTCGTATTGTCATGAGGTCCGCCCTGAAGCCCCGGGAAGACGGCTTTATCAATTTTCTTGCCCATATCGGCATCTTTTTGAAGTCCATTCTTAGTCACCATGATCATCGCGCCTCGGGGGCCTTTGAGCATTTTGTGAGTTGTTGTGGTGATTACATCAAAATACGGAACAGGGCTGGGGTGTTCTCCTGCGATTACGAGGCCCACAATATGTGAAATATCGGCGACCAAAATTACATCCTTGGGGAATACAGACGCGAATTTTTCAAAATCGAGCACACGAGGAAACGCCGTCGTCCCCAAAATTAATAGCTTTGGCTTTTCTTGCTTTACCAGATTTTCTATTTCCTCAAAATTAAATGTGCCGTCTTTTGAAATACCAAATTGAATACTTTTGAAAAACTTACCAGAAAATGTAATGGTTGGGTGCCCGTGCGTTAAATGTCCACCTGAGCTTAAGTTTAAGCCCATTATTACGTCTCCAGGGTTTAAAAGACCCATAAGAACTGCCGAATTTGCCGGGGAACCTGAATACGGTTGTACATTCGCGTGTGGTACCCCAAAGAGTTTTTTTGCCGATTCAATGGCGAGCCCTTCAATTTCGTCAATAATTTCATTGCCTTGGTAATACCGTTTTCCAATATACCCCTCCGAATATTTATGCATAAGGGGAGAGCCAACAGCAGCTCTCACTTCAGGGTATGTATAGTTTTCTGAAGGGATAAGCATCAAGGTTTCCCGTTGGCGCTTTATTTCTTTTTCAATAAGTTCATGAATTGACATACAAGAAGTATACACATAAAATATCGTTTACTGCAGTCGGTGAAGCTTAGCTTTCGCGTTTATTTTCACACACACAGCAAAGGTAACAATACATGAACCGAATGTTTCTGGAGCTGGACTAACGAAGAATTCTAAACGGAGTTTTTGGCCCTAACCGGGAAATATTCACCAAAAA
>JAKAKU010000083.1 GCA_021824385.1 bacterium
TATGATGACGGAAGTGTTATCGAGTCCCGGCTTGTGAGTTGGCTTTCTGATGCCTTCTCAGAATACGGGCCAAAACTTGAAGGAGTAAAAGGGTCGGTAGATTCATTAGGTGAAGGTGGCTGGGCAGTCGAATATGCCGAAAGCAAGGGGCTAATTGATTGGACTATGAAGGCAGCGGTTGACTTCCGAGCGATGAGTCAAACAAATCCCAGCTTTACGGGACAAATTCTTTCTGCTATAAGAGGTCAGTTCGGTGGACACCCCGTCTCCGATACAAAACCATGAGCGACGACAACAAACCAACAAAAAACGCACTTCCATACGTGCTCTTTGATATTGGTGGAACAAATTCCCGAGTTGGGGTGAGTTTTGATGGCCAAACAATTACAGGAACAGAAGTGTTTAAAACACCAAAAGATTTTGATGCAGGAGTAGAAGCAATTGACAATGCTGCAAAAAAACTGCTCTTGGGTACAGCTGCTGGGCTTGTTGCAGGGGGAGTGGCCGGCCCATTAACCTTCGACAAATCTGCAACCGTGAATGCACCACATTTGCCCGGATGGAGCGGGCGCCCATTGAAGCTTGAGCTCTCGACTCGCTTCGGCTGTGAAGTACACCTTGAGAACGACACTGCTATGGCAGGGCTTGGCGAAGCAGCCTTTGGAAGTGGAAAGGAGCACAAAATTGTAGCCTACATGACTATTTCGACAGGGGTAAATGGGGTGAGGATTATCGATCGAAAACTCGAAACAAATAGTTTGGGTTTTGAAATAGGGCACCAAATTATTGATCTTGATGGCACGATGCGCCATGCAGACTTAGAAAGTTTAATTTCTGGAAGTGCGCTTGAGCGAAGATATGGTGATAGTGCCGAAAACATTACCAATCCTGCAGTTTGGGAAGAGGAGGCTCGGGTCACTGCATTTGGAATAAATAATATTATTGTTTTTTGGGCTCCAGACATGGTGATATTGGGTGGAAGTCTTATGAAAAAAATGTCTATTGAGCGAGTTAAAATGCATGTCAAAAATATTTTAAAGCTCTATCCGCAACTTCCTATTATTGTAAAATCTGAGCTTGGGGATTTGGGAGGACTGTGGGGAGCACTTCATTATTTAAATACAGTTGAAAAAGGAAAGTAGTACATGAAGATTGATCGTGTTGTAACACTTGCAACGGCATATATTGAAGACCCTAATGGGAACGTCTTGCTCCTTAAAAGAGGGACAAAAAGTTCATTGTCTGGCCATTGGCAGTTTGCGGAAGGGAAAATAGAGACAGGGGAGTTTCCCGATGACACACTGGAGCGAGAGGTTTCGGAAGAATTGTCAGTACCAATTATAAAAATGGTCTTCAAGACAGTCTCCCATGTTTTCTTTGAAACTCCTGGAGTTGTTTTCTTTATTCAGCGAGTGGTATATCTCACTAAACTCGAGTCAAAAGACATCAAACTGAGTGACGAACATGTCGACTGTGGTTGGTTTACCAAGGAGGAACTGCTCAGATTGCAGTTGGTTCCTGGTGTAAGAGAAGTAATTGAGGCAGTGGGGTAAAACCACTGCCTCTTAATCGTTACAAACTATCCCACTTATCTACAACTGGCTTTCTCTTGCTCCTTTGTTTCGGAGTATTGCTTTGAGGTAGTTCATCATTCACTTCAGAATTTAGTTCGGCGATCATCTCAGGATCGATAACCTCTTTGCCGGTCAACTCTTCTGTCCAGCACCCATTGTGAAATACAAAGCTCCCACGAACAGTTTGCAATATGATTCTTATCATATCTTGCTCCTCACAACTTATTGGGGCTGCATTATCCCATGTTGACCAAAAATAATCAAAGGAGTATATTGAAATTCATGGCATTTACTCCAATCAAAGATAGTGAATTCAAAGAAAAAGTACTCGACTCAAAAACACCAGTCCTTGTCGATTTTTGGGCTCCGTGGTGTGGTCCCTGTAAGTTGGCTGAACCAGTTTTGGAAGAACTTGCTACACAGTACACGGGTAAAGTTTCATTTCACAAAATAAATGTAGACGAAGAACAATCACACGCAGGAGAATTAGGGGTGATGTCTATTCCCACAACCATTTTATTTAAAGAAGGAAAAGAAGTCGGTCGTCAGATCGGGTTTGCAGGAAAAAAGGGCTTTGAAGACCTTCTACAAAAAGCATAATACTCCATGACCTCAGACAGTTTTTTCGAAAAACCAAAAAATGGTGAACCGTGGGATGTTGCCATAATTGGATCAGGCCCTGCAGGGCTTACCGCTGCCATATACACAACGCGTGGAGCACGTTCAACAATAGTCTTTGGCGGTACCGCGTGGGGAGGGCAACTCATGCTCACGAGTGAGGTGGATAATTTCCCCGGATTCCCTGAAGGAATTTTAGGCCCTGACCTCATGAACAATATGCGAAAACAGGCAGAGCGTTTTGGAACAGAAATTCGTAACCAAGATATTGAGTCTGTTGATTTTTCCGCTTCTCCCTTTGTAATTCATGTAAACAACGAACAAGTTTTGGCCAAAACAATTATTGTTGCAACCGGGGCAGCTACAAAATGGCTCGGAATTCCGGGAGAAGACAAACTGCGAGGAAGAGGCGTAAGTTCATGTGCTCCCTGTGATGCTCCGTTTTTTAAAAACAAAAAAGTGATAGTCGCTGGAGGCGGGGATTCAGCCATGGAGGAAGCACTCGTACTTTCAAAATATGCGTCAGAGGTGACGATCGTCCATCGAAGAGATGCCTTTAGAGCCTCAGCCGCAATGCAACAAAAAGTTTTGTCAAATAAAGCGATTAAGATTTTGTACAATACCGAAATAATCGAACTGTTTGGCGAGCAAAAGTTGGAGAAAGCAAAGTTAAAGTCCACAGAAAAAGGAGAGTGGGAGATGCCAATTGATGGTCTTTTTGTTGCGATTGGACATATTCCCCAAACAGCAATTTTTAGTAAAACACTCACGGTAAATGAAATTGGATATTTGGTTCGTAACTCACAAGATGGATATGAAACAGCAACCAACATACCCGGAGTATTTACTTCAGGGGATGTCCATGATCACCATTACCGGCAGGCGGTAACCGCTGCAGGGTTTGGTGCAATGTCGGCGCTTGACGCTTTGCGATTTTTAGATATGGAAAAAGAGAACTAAACCTGTTATTGTTTAGAATATGGCAGCATTAACTCGAAAGCGTACTACCAAAAAAATCTCCACCCCTCGTGCAATTTCAGAAGAAAGAATGGTTGAAACTCCAATGCATTCTCACGTAAACACAACCTCTTCAATCTTTTCCCGAGCGCTCCCGTTTGTCTATGTTGCGCTTCTCGCTTTTGCTTTTGGATTCGGAGTTTTGTGGCAGAAGGTGAACAACTTACAAACTGCCCTTTCTCAAGGCGCTACGGTAAACACAGCTACGACAGCAGGTACACAACAAGTGGCACAAGCTACACCAGCTCCTGTTGAGATCAGTACTATTAAGAACCTTTTTGGAAAAGGGCTTATTACCTTTGGTGATGCAAATAAAAAACTGATTTTCGTGACTGTCGAAGATCCAAGTTGTCCATATTGCCATGTTGCTTCAGGGGATGATCCTGAAATCAATAAACAATTTGGTTCACAATTTCTTATGACTTCACAAGGAGGCTCGTACGTTCCTCCAATGAAAGAGATCCGTAAACTTGTTGATAACGGAAGTGCTGGGTTGGTGTATATTTATACCCCTGGGCACGGAAACGGTGAAATGGGCCAAAAAGCCTTATATTGTGCATATGAAAAAGGAAAGTTCTGGCAAGCACATGATTTACTATACAGTAATGCAGGATACACGTTACAAAATACAACCGTTCTCAACGATAAATCGAAGTCACAGGTTGTGGCTGACTTTTTGAAGAGTGTAGTGCCTCCAGCCGACATGAAAGCATGCTTGGATAGTGGAAAATATGACAGTCGATTAACTTCAGACAGCACTGTCGCCTCAAGTCTTAGCGTATCCGGTACTCCTGGTTTCTTTGTGAACACAACTCGATTTGCAGGTGCATACAGTTATACAGAAATGCAAAGTGCGGTAAGCCAAGCCTTAGGAAGCTAAATAAATTTGAGACTTTTAATGAAATTTGATAGAATGCATTCGTTTATTAGTTTATTTGTTAAGGAGGTGAATTGATGTGAACCCCAATCCCGCAAAATTATTCGTAGGAAACTTAAGTTTCAAAACTTCTCATGATGAGCTTGTTCAATATTTCTCAGGTGCAGGGACTGTTGTGGATGCGGTGATTCTCACCGATAAGTTCACCGGTCGTTCACGTGGTTTTGGATTTGTTGAAATGAGTAATGCTGATGAAGCAAACAAAGCTCGAGAAATGTTTAATGGAAAGGAATTTCAAGGACGAGAACTCATTGTAAATGATGCTCGACCTGAACAGCCTCGTGAGCCTATGCAGGGAGGAAGTGCTCCTATGGACGCAGCTCAGCCTATGGCTGAGGAAGCTGCTGCTCCAGTTGAAGCAATGCCTCAGGAGGAAACTCCCGCTCAGTAACAGCGCTCGTAACGTTATTCAGGAAGGTCTCCAGAGATGGAGATTTTTCTGTGGAGTAAGTAGATAGTTAATTTTCAGACCACACCGCAAGTTCGTTTCCATTGGGATCTTCAAAGTGAAAACGTCTGCCACCTGGAAATTTATAAATGTGCTTGGTAATTATTCCTCCACTTTGTTCAATCACTTTTACTGTTCCTTCAAGATTTTCAGAATAGAGAATAATGAGTGGTCCTCCGGGTTTTTGAGGTTTTGACTCAGTGGTGAAGCCGCCTTCAAAGTTGCCATCGGTGAAAGAAACATAGTCTGGTCCGTAATCGGTGAATTTCCAGCCAAACGCAGAAGTATAAAAAGCTTTTGTTGCCTCAATATCTATTGCGGGGAATTCGATATAATCTAAAAAATTCTGCTTTTTCATTGCTGCTTGCTGCCCGACAGGGATTCGAACCCCAATTAACGGATCCAAAGTCCGCTGTCCTGCCTTTAGACGATCGGGCAATACTACTTAGGTACGCAGTATTATATAATATTTCTTCGTATGTCTCACGCTTTACACACAATTCGTTATGAAGATTTGTTCGCCGGACATGAGCTGTCAAAACCGTTTAAGCTCGTTTTGCCTCAAAATAAACGTATTATTGTGCTTTCTGATTGTCATCTGAATAGTCGCTTCGATGAGGCAGTGTTTAAAAAATTCAAAAAAATCATCCAAAAAGCAGATTGTATTGTCATCAATGGGGATTTTTGGGCAGATTCGGCAGGAAGTTTTGATGCATTTATGAAATCCGAGTGGAAAAAATTATTTCCACTTTTGAAAGCAAAAAACACCTATTACGTTTTTGGAAATCATGATATGCCCATTCTCTCAGATGAACGAATACAACAGTTTTCCACATGGGCTGGCTTTAGGCTTAAAATAAAAGCTGGCAATATCTTGCTTCATATTGAACACGGACACCTGCTTTCAGGAAACTTCGTTCGAAAGATTTTGACGATGTATCAGAAACACCCAAAACTGTTGAAATATTCCACCTTACCTTTTGGAATAGGCGAGGATGTAGTCCGTTATTTTGCAGCCAAGACAAACTCGGGGGTATTAAAAAAACTGAACACCGAGTTCAAAGTGAGACGACATGCAGTGAGCAATAAAAACGAGTATTTTTTAATGGGGCACACTCATGCTCCGGAATTTGATAGCGAAGCACGGTATGTGAACAGTGGTCTAACACATAACGGACATTTTGATTATATTGAAGTGTATGAAAATAAGATTGTTATAAAAAGCTTGTAACAATCACTTTTAAGTGAATCTTGTGTTATTACATTAATGAGAGGATACTACTTCTTAGTACAGTCATGAGACAAAAGAATTTATTCACTTTGTTTTTCAGCTTCGTTATCCTTTTCGTTTCCTTCATCCTTATAAAAACAACTAACCCGAGTTCTCATGTTGTAAAAGCAGCTTCAGTTCGAATAGGAATTATTGGAGATAGTAACTCTGATGAGTACCGCGCAGAGGACAATCGTGCAGGAAGTACAATCTATGCTCCTACCACACTTTCATGGGATGAACTTCTGGTAAACAAAAAAGGATTTGATCTTGGAGTATGGGGATCTTGGGGTGGGGAGCGAAGAAGTGGTTATAAGAATAATTGGGCACGATCAGGAGCAACAAGTGACTCGATGATTCAAAATGGTCAACACAGTGGACTTGCTGCACAAATTGCAGCCGGAGATATTGATTATGCCTTTATTTTTATTGGTTCAAATGATTTTCACACATGGAATGGAACGTATGCCGAAGTGTATGACGGAACGCTCTCTGACGTAGACCTGCAAAGCAAGGTAAACAGAATTATTGGGAACATAACGACGGCAGTAGACACCATAAAGCAGGCCGGTTCTGTGCAAGTGCTCCTCACCAACTACGCAGACCCGGGTACATCAGCCGACTTTATTCAACAATTTCCAGATGCTACAAAAAGGCAGCGAGTGACCAATGCGATTGTTCAAATTAACCAAGGACTCTCGCAACTTGCTACTTCACGAAATATCACCTTAATCGACCTCGCCAGTTTTGGAAACTCACTGCTTGGTCGAATTGATGCCAATGGAAATATCGTCGTTGGGGGAGAACAAATTAATGCTGTGGTACATGGAGACGAACCACACCACTTCCAACTGGCAGATAGCGTTGGGCACATGGGCACGGTTGGATCTGGAATTTTGGCCAACTTCTTTGGTACTGCACTAGCGAATGGAAATACGGCACTCTTTACACCATTTACAGACGAAGAACTGCTTGCAAATGCCGGGATTGTTCCCGTGACGGCAACTCCTACACCAACAATTGCACCAACCCCGACTCCTACTCTTGTGCCAACTCCCACCCCCACAGTTGTTCCAACACCCACACCTACACCTACGGTGATTCCTACAGCTACGCCAACCCCCACAATTGCACCTACCCCAACTCCGACGATAGTTCCAACGCCTACACCGACTATCACTCCTACACCAACGCCGACGATTACACCGACTCCGACACCCACACCGGTCACGAGAACAATTAAAATTACAGCTCGAAGGAACAATGCTAGTCAAATATATACAATTCTTGATGGAATTCGCGAAAACGGAGTGACTGCAACCGAAGTAACTTCAACCCGCTTTACCTATTCGAGTGGTTGGACCTATCTTGCAAGTATGGGAGTGAATAATTCTCCTTTGAGATATTCAACAACAGATGGAAATACTGTTACTTTTACGTCAAAAGCAACATCAGTTGAAATTATGACCGTGAAGCGGCCTGAAATGGGGAGCTTTGATATTTATGTAAATAACGTGTTTAAAGTGAGATACAATGCCTATTCACCAACAGCTTCGTTTGTAAATGTGAGCGTTCCTTTGAACTAATCTTCAAGTTGAAGCACCCAAGGAGAAACGTAATGTGAGCCCGGTGGGGATCGAACCCACGACCATCAGCTTAAAAGGCTGTTGCTCTACCGCTGAGCTACGAGCTCTCACATGTATTTCGTAGTAAAGCAGCAAGCTTGCTTACCGCTGAGCTACGAGCTCTCACGTCGAAATTAGCTTCAATGTCTTGTTTCAACTATGTCGAAACAACGACTTTTTCGCTGTTCCTCCTTTTCAAATCACTTCGTGATTTGTTTTGAAAACAAATGCACTTTATTAAAGACACCTGTTATTATACTTAAATGTGAGGCGTGACTCAACTTCACTCTTAAAAATATGATAATTAAAAATTGGACACCTGTTCGAAAGGCACTTGGTTTGTCGTTTATAAACCCTCAATTTTTTATTT
>JAKAKU010000128.1 GCA_021824385.1 bacterium
TCCTCTCGGAAGCCCAACTGATTCACCTGAAGCGCCGAGTTGTGTATGAGGAAACCCCGCCATAAGGCTATGAATGTTGGGGATGTTGGCTTGACTCATTGCGTTCCCCTCTCCCGCAGGTGCAATACCAAATCCGTCGAGTACTACCAGAAGAGCAAATTTATCGTTCATTCGTTCATCATATATGAATACCCCTGAAATATCACTTTACATATTACAGGATATATTGTATACTGTTCACGCTAGTTTAGCCTTGTCTAGAGAAGGAGCATATGGTGAAAAGGTTGTATGTCTTAGTCGCTTTTTTGCTTATCGCACTTACGAGTAATAGTCTGTTCGCGCAAGACGCGACAGCTACCCCAACCTCGCCGAAAAACGAGATTGAGTTCAAAACTGAGGATGCGAAGTGTTTGGTATCGTTTACCGAGCACTCAACGGCATTAGGTGGCCCTTCAGCCGACATGAGTGCGGACGTTGACCTCTCTGGGTTGACGTATATGACGGGAAAATTGGTGGAGGTTGTAACAAACCAAGGCGTTCCGTATGCACATGTGTATGTGGCACTGACTAACCAGATGTATTACGACATTTGGTTTCTCGGGAGTACCATCAAATACAATCCGAATTGTGAAAACAGCATGGGTCGCGCATTGAGCGCTGTGACGGCTGACTCATTTCCGTGTCTCGCTGGCGTTTCGCCGTACACCGTGTCTGCCTATAAATTCAGTGGGAGCGATGCCTTAGGGAATCTTACCACCGCACAATTTAGTGGACGAAAAGTACTCCTTCTGGGAGTAAAAGAAGCCCACTATGAAATCAAACTGACCAAAGTAAAAAATGATCAGAAAGAAACACTCACCGTGGAGCCGGTGGTATACGAGGTGCCATTCGCATCGGTTATTCCTGAGGACAGCTGTTACAAAGCAAAGTAACAAAAGTAAACATGGGGGAGCTTTTATAGGCTCCCTTATTTTGTGGCTTGCATCGCAAGTTCTGCCTCAATCGAGAGAAGACGATTATATTTCGCAACGCGCTCACCACGTGCGGGTGCCCCAAACTTTACATAGTCAGCTCCCACTCCCGTTGCAAAGTCAGCAATCAAGAATTCATTGGTTTCTCCCGATCGATGAGAGACAATTACTTTCCAATTGGCGTCTCGGCACATTTTTATGACATTCAATGTTTCTGTTACTGTTCCAATTTGGTTTGGCTTAACGAGAATTGCATTACATGATTTTTCGGCAATTGCCTTTTGAACACGTTTGGGGTTTGTAGCCAAAAGATCGTCTCCAACAATCGTCATCTGGTCACCAAATGCTTCACGAAGTTTGTTCCATCCTTCCCAGCCATCTTCATATAGTGGATCTTCCAGAACGGCCAAATGATACATGTTGTTTACCTCTTTATAAAATTCAATCATGGCGGTTTCGTTTAGTGGAGTTGATTTATCTCGAATGGTATACACGCCCCCTTTATAAAAAGTGTCAGCAGCAACATCGAGGCCCAAAAATACGTCTCGTCCAGTTTGATAATTTGCTTCACGAATTGATTCCACGAGAATTTCTAACGCATCGGTATTGGTAAACAAATTTGGAGCATAACCGCCTTCGTTTCCGACTGAGTGAATTGCGCCACGACGTGTTAGATTGTTCCCTATCGTCATGTAAATTTCGACACCAACACGAAGCCCTTCTGAATATGTTTTAGAGCTCGCCGGAATGACAAAGAACTCTTGAAAGTCGAGGTTTCCTGCTCCATGAAGTCCGCCGTTTATCATGTTAAAAAGTGGAGTTGGGGCGTGTACTCTGGGAGTTATTCCATGTAATTTGGATAGCTGTTCTACCCATGAGTAAATTGGAATGTTTTTTGCAGCAGCAGCTGCTTTTAAAATCACTTCAGAGACAGCCAAAATACTATTTGCCCCAAGCTTTGATTTGTTTTCAGTTCCATCGGCTGAAATCAAAAGTTCGTCTAACTTTTGCTGGTCTTCGACATCAATTTGGGAACTTGCAACCGCAGGCCCTAAAATATTGTTTACGTTTGAAACTGCTTTTAAGACTCCCTTCCCCCAATAGCGCGTGGCATCTCCATCGCGAAGCTCAAGTGCCTCATGTGAACCAGTAGACATCCCTGATGGAACTGAAGCTACTGCAATGATGCCATTATCAAGTTGACATGCTGCTTCTACAGTAGGAGTAGCTCGTGAGTCGAGTATTTCCCGTGCCCAAATTTTATGAATTTTTGCCATTGTGAATTGAATCAAGTTTACCGCATCGAAGTGGATGAAGACTTATGAAATAATTTTTTTCTCTGTCTTTGCAACGACTTCGCGCACTCGTTCGATGGCGTCTGGGTTTACAGAAATTCCAGTAACTCCCCATTGCACGAGCTTTTCAACAAGATCTTCATAGGTAGATGGTGCCTGACCACAAATTGAACTGGTAATACCATACTTATTGCAGGTTTTGATAACCCGTGCAAGCGCCCAATCAACGACTGGAGCACGTTCATTAAAGGCTTGTGCCACTTCGGAATTGTCACGATCTGTTCCCAAAAGAAGCATGGTTAAATCATTGCTTCCAATCGAAATTCCATCAATACCCACCTTAATAAAGTCCTCAAGCATAATAACGTTTACCGGAAGTTCACACATCATCAGGAACTTGAATGTTGTACTTTCAAATAACCCCGATGCAGCAACAAGCTTTCGTACACGGGCCAACTCTTGAGGAGACCTGCAGAATGGAATCATGAGATTCAAATTCTTATATTTCTCCCGGACAAGTTTTATTGCTTGAAGCTCCAAATTAAATACTTCTGGATTTGCAACATATCGGAATGCTCCTCGAAATCCAAGGAGTGGATTTGGCTCAATCGGCTCCCATGTTTTGCCTCCGGGAAGCGCACGATATTCGTTTGTTTTAAAGTCTGTTGCGCGGTACGTAACTGGTCGTGGATAAAAAGCTTCACAGAAAACCTCTAAGTCTTTAGCAAGTTTCTTGATAAACTTATCTTGCGTTTTAAGCTTAATTGCTTCTTTGGGATGGATGCCAATATTTGCAATCATAAATTCTGCTCGCAAAAGACCCACTCCATCAACATGTTTTTTGGCAATTTCTTTTGCACGTTCTGGTTCAGCGAGATTGACGTAAATCTTTGTTGCTGTCTTCGTACGTTTCTTTTTCTTTAGAATTTTTTTAATCAGAAGTGCAGCTTTTTTATCGGCTTCTGGAACTTCGCCGCCGAGGTACACCAACCCTTTTGCACCATCAACGGTCACTATTTGGTCTTCCTTTAATGCATGTGTCGCAGTACGAGTACCAACTACACACGGAACACCCAGTTCTCGAGATACAATTGCGGCATGAGAAGTTGATCCACCTTGATTGGTAATAATCGCCGAAGCTTTTCTCATTGCTGGTACATAATCAGGTGATGTCATTTCTGCAACCAACACATCGCCTTGATGTACATGATCAATTTCACTTGGCGACTTAAGAATTCGTACATGACCTGAACCAATTCCAGGACTTGCAGGCTCCCCTGACAAGAATGGAGTTACATCAGCACTTACTCCAGCTGCACCTTTTTGTGCTTGCTTGGCAACAGCAGCCATCGTGGTAATCGGACGAGTTTGGGTAATGTATAGTTTCCCATCTTCCTTGGCCCACTCCATATCTTGCGGGAAGTAATAATGCTCTTGAAGACGATTGGCGATTTTAGCGAGTTCCACGATTTCCTTATCCGTAATTTTTTGTTTATCTCTCCAACTTACGGGTACTTCTTCTTCTCGCGTTCCATTGCCGTGTCGAACCAGTTGCTTCGATTGGTCTGAAACTTCCTTTGAAAGAATTGAAAATGTTTCTTTTTGTACAACATATTTGTCGGGAAGTACTGAACCCTGAACAATCATTTCTCCAAGTCCCCATACACTCTCAATAACTATTCTGTCTTTTTCATTGGTTACCGGATTAATGGAGAACATAACACCTGACACTTCAGACTGAACCATTTTTTGGACAATCACGCAGATTTTTACTTTATCGTGATTTATTTTATTTTGAACACGGTAAAAAATTGCACGAGCGGTGAAGAGTGAAGCCCAACATTCTTTGATATTGGTAAGGAGTGCTTGATCCCCTTTCACATCGAGGAATGTAGCTTGTTGACCTGCAAATGAAGCCCCTGGCAAATCTTCTGCGGTTGCAGAACTTCTCACGGCAACAGTTGCGCGCTTAAACACCCCCGAGAGCTTTTTGTAAGCGCTGATTACTTCTTTTGCAACATCAGCTGGAAATTCTGCATTGATGATTCGCCTTTGAATATGCCTTGCAACACGATCAAGTTCATCAGAATCTTCTACATCAAGGTCTTTGAGTGCTGCATTTATTTCGTCTCGAAGTCCAGAATCCTCTAAAAATCTGTCATACGAAACAACGGTAACTGCGAAGCCATAGGGAACAGGAAATTTTGCCTGAGTCATTTCTCCAAGATTGGCACCTTTCCCTCCAACCAGTGGAATATCGTGCTTGTCGATGTCTTTGAAGAAAGCAATCAGTGGATGGGCATTTGGCATATAAAAATAATCTACTTATTCATAGTACGTGACATAGCATGGTGTTTCAAGTGATGAAAATGAGAGAGACATCATTCCTTCCCCATTTCAGTCTTGAAGTAATCAACCCACGGAATTTCCATCATTTTGACATTGTTTTTGAGGGCTAAATAGTATTGAACAAACGAACCAAAGGTAAGAACTTCCAATACTTGTGAGAGTTTATCAAGTGAGCGAACTTTGTATACCAATGAGTCGATGCGCTGTTTCTTTAACACTTCCTTGGTAATTGCGTAGCGTTTTTTCACGCGATCGGAATAGAGTTCGCTTTCAAAAAAAACAAACTGAATATCATTTGCCAGATCATGGGGAAACTGCAATCCTTCGAGCAAATGGTGGTTGAGCTCTGGCAGTTCAAAAAGCGCTGAAAAGGTTTTTGCTGTTTCATTGAGCTGGTTTTTGAAGGCGTGTACTGACCCAAGTAAATGTTCACTTGCTACAAGAATGGGAATTTCTACGCCGAGTGACGCTGCCATTTTTTTGGCTTCATTGCTTTCTGTTGGCATTTCCGCATCAAATTCAACAGCATAACTCTCAGCCTTTTTTATCGCCTCTTCAAATTGCGCTGCCGAAATAGAAGTAAATCCAGCTCTGCTAAACAATGAAAGCAAACTTCCAACTGCATACCCCAGGGCAAGGCGCGGCTGGTTTGAAGGGTTGAATTGGGGGTCGATGTGGTATGTCGGAATTTGATGCTCTGCCGCCAGATCTGAGAGCAGTCCTCCCGTTGTTATTACAATGAGTTGCCCTCGCTTTTCATAGGCTTCATGAAATGCACTAATGGTTTCTTCTGTGCCCCCTGAATACGAGGATAAAACCACGAGTGTTTGCTCCCCCACATAAAACGGCACATGATATCCACTTACCACTTCAACGGGAACGTGCAGTGATTCAGCGCCGAGCGAATGCACAATTCGTCCACCCAAAGCAGATCCTCCCATACCACAGATAACAACATTTAAAATTTTTGAAAAGTCGATTGCGGTTTCAAGCTCTGAAACAGCTTTCCAACTTTCACGAAGTTGAGAAGGGAAAAAATGAATCGTATCAAGTACTGGATCTGGCATTAATTATGTATGACACTTTTATAAAAAACTTGCAACGTCTTTTGGTTTTTAGCTTTTGGAAGGGAGCGATGTATACTTGTGTTGTTTTAAAATTGGTTGAATGGGAGATTGGTATGAGTTTTCAAACGTTTGTGTCGATATTCAATTCAGCATTTCCAGATTTGAAGGAAAAGCATAAATCGGTGTACGCATGGGAGCGGTATTTTAGACATATTGCAGAGGTAAAGCTCTGTATTCCTCGGAACCACACAGACTCAATTTCTGTTTTTGTCGAGTTGGCATATAGGGACAGTCTTGAGGGTTCCGACGAACGTGACAAGTTTGAAGCATGCATGCTCTGTATTCTTGATTTAGCAGTCGAGGCAGACACACCCGGTGAATGGGACAAACCATCGATCGATGTGTTTAAGAATATGATTACAAACGGTCACTTTGATGCGTATTTGTTGTATATGGAGATACGAAAAGGTTATTCGAAGGCGTGAGTGTTTACACCAGCCGACCAGTCGATTTCGGGGTATTTTTTAAGAATATCCCGAATTTTTGTTTTTAAAGAATCGTACTCCTCTTGGGTTTTTCCTTCAAACTTAATAGTGATATACGGCCCATTTTGTGAAGCGCGAATAGTTGCCATCGTAGTTTTGGTGTCTGCTCGAATGCCATCAATATCGATATACGCAGCGTCAGGCATGAGCGCTTTTATTTCTGCCGCAATTTTTGTGTTTACAAAATCAAATTTAATTTCATCGGCCAAACCGAGTTTCACCTCTGGGGAGCCGATATATTTGGGTAAGTCGTCAAGTGCTTGGGCGAGTGTCTTCCCCGTTCGTTTTAAATATTGAAGCAAACGAAGTGTTGCGAATGCCCCATCGTCATGCCCATAAAAGTTATCCATAAAAAAGAAATGCCCAGAAAGTTCTCCTCCAAATGGGGCACGTACCTCACGCACTTTTTGTTTAATGAAGCTATGCCCGACTCTCCACATAACTGCTTTCCCACCAAATTTTTCAATAGTGTCCCCCACAACTTTTGAGCAGAGGGTATTGAATACAATCGGGCTCCCGGGCAAATAATGCAAAATGTCTTCTGCAAAAAGCGCAACCAAAACGTCATTCCACATTATTCTCCCCTTCGCGTCGACAATTCCCAATCTGTCCCCGTCAGAGTCATAGGTTACGCCGAGATCAGCTTTTGCCTCGAGCACCTCAGCGGCAAGTCGCTCCAGTACTTCTCTCTCTGTAGGATCTGGCGTTCCGAGCGGAAAACTGGAATCGAGATTGGTATTCTTTTCTATAACAGTGCATCCAGCCTCTCTAAGAATCGTTGGAAGAAACTTTCCGGTAGTGGTGCACGATGAATCAATGACGACTGTAAGACCACTGTCGGTAAGAGCCGTGCGTTTCAAAAGATCTGCTTTGTACGCAGAAAATACATCGTCCTGTTTTAAGATTCCTTCTCTATCCCACCCTACAAATTCTGCTTTTTCGGCAATCTCCCGAAGTTCCTGAATTTCTTCGGTGATAAGCGTGTCTGAAAATCCAACCGCAAGCTTTAGTCCATTGAATTCTTT
>JAKAKU010000129.1 GCA_021824385.1 bacterium
AATCCCCCATCATATGCACGTTTTGTTCTTAAAAACGCACAAGTACAGGTAATAAATGGAGTTGCCGGCGACGAGCTCCCCATTGAGTATGTTAAGGAGCAAATAAGTTCAGCGCTCAGTAAACGTGAGTACAACATAGAGCTCCAAACCAAGGTTGTTGATACCAAACTCACCGATTCTGAAATTCAAAACAGTATTGAACGGGCAAATGCACTCCTCAACAAAAGTATTCTATTAACTGTCGATAATGAGCCGGTTCAAACGTTAAAAATCGACAAGCTTATTCCTTTCTTACATCCATCGGGCGGATACAGTGAACCAGCGCTCAGGAGTTTTTCGGCTGATATTGCAAAGGAGAACAACAAAGAGGTAACAGAGGCGGTGTTTAAGTTTGACGGAAAGCGTGTACAAGAATTCACACCGGGAGGAAATGGTGTTTCAGTGAATCAAGAGCTCTTGTACCAAAACCTCTCAATTGCCATTTCAAGCTTGGAGCGAACCGCCGACACTCAGGTGAGTTTAGAAGTTCCTCATGAGTCGACCAAACCCCAAACTTCAGTTTCTGACGTAAATAATTTAGGCATTAAAGAGCTTATTGGAAGGGGCACTTCCCGCTTTACGGGTTCAATCTCCTCGCGCGTTTACAATGTTGCACTCGCCAGTTCACGTATTAATGGGGTACTGGTTGCACCAAATGAAACCTTCTCATTTGCAACTGCGATTGGTGATATTTCAAAATACACCGGATACAAGGAAGCTTATATTATTCAAAATGGCAAAACGATTCTCGGTGATGGTGGCGGGGTGTGCCAAGTGTCTACAACGCTCTTCAGAGCAGTTATGAATGCAGGACTACCAATCATCGAGCGTCATGCACATGCCTATCGTGTCGGATATTACGAGCAAGACTCAGGGCCAGGGCTTGATGCAACGGTATTTGTTCCATCTGTTGATTTTAAATTTCTGAATGACACCGGCCACTATATTCTCATTCAAACGTCGGTAAACACGAAGAATCTTACGGCAGACTTTAAAATATACGGAACGAGCGACGGCCGCAAAGCAACGGTTACAAAGCCTGTGGTGACCGATCAAATTGCTCCTGCTGATGATTTGTATGTTGACGAACCAACACTACCGCTTGGCAAAATTGTGCAACTTGAACACCGAGCCTGGGGTGCCCGGGTGAGTTTTGCATACACCGTCGAGCGAGATGGGAAGCAGATTTATCAGAAAAACTTTGTGAGTGTATACCAACCCTGGCAAGCCGTGTACCAGAGAGGAGTTGGTCCTTCATGAACATACTCGCATTTGAAACAAGCTGTGACGAAACGTCAGTTGCGGTCGTGCAAGACGGAACACGAGTACTTTCCTGTGAAATCGCGTCCAGTATGAATATCCATGCACAAACGGGAGGGATTATTCCTGAAAACGCCGCACGGAAGCAAATCGAATATATTATTCCAACGCTTGAGAAAGCACTCACCACTGCATTTCCTGACATACAACTCACCAATAAAGAAAAGATGTTTGAATGTATTGATGCAATCGCCGTCACTGTAGGACCTGGTCTCATAGGTTCACTGCTGGTAGGCATTGAGACTGCCAAAACACTCGCAACCTTCTATAAAAAGCCACTCATTCCAGTCAATCATGTAAAGGCACACATGTACGCCACATTTTTATCAAACACCCTCCCCGCCTTCCCCTTTTTAGCACTCGTCGTTTCCGGAGGGCATACCGACTTTGTCCTTGCCAAAAATCACGGCGACTTTGCTCGTATTGGTGGTACCCGTGATGATGCTGCCGGTGAAGCTTTTGATAAATGTGCTCGCATTATTGGCGTCGGGTACCCAGGAGGACCTGCCATCTCCCGTGCTGCAAACGAGTGGCGGGAGACTCACCCAACTGATTCACTTCAAGTGCTGCCACGTCCAATGATTCATGAAAAAAATGTAGAACTGAGTTTTTCAGGATTAAAAACAGCCGTATCACGACTCGTAAAAGAAAATGATGCAACCCACACGTACACGAAAGAAGAACTTGCCGCGAATGTTGAAGAGGCAATTGTCGACACGCTTACCCATAAAACCGTTCAAGCGCTCGAAGAGACGGGAGTAACAGAACTTGTATTGTGTGGTGGGGTTTCGGCAAACACAAGGCTCAGAAGCAAGCTTAAAGCACTTCATTTAGTTGAACAAGGTAGCCTCAAGCTCCACGTTCCAGAGCTTATTTATTGTACAGACAATGCTGCGATGATTGGTTCGTTTGCATTTTTCAACAATCACGTACAGCCGATTTCTATGATTGACGCCAATCCTGAACTTCATTTTTGAGATTACCCTTCGTACGTATATAATACGTGCATGGACAAAGCTTACAACCACACTACCGAAAGCGAACTCTATAAGAGATGGGAGAATAGTGGCGCATTTACACCCAACGACTCTAAAAAGGCTTTTTCTATTATCATGCCACCACCGAATGCAAATGACCCCTTGCACGTAGGTCACGCGATGTTTATTGCAATTGAAGACATTTTAGTACGCTTCCATCGCATGAAAGGTGAATCTGTTGAATGGCTTCCAGGAACCGACCATGCAGGAATTGAAACACAGTTTGTATATGAGAAAAAGCTTGCTAAGGACAACAAAAGTCGTTTTGATTTTGACCGAGAGACGCTCTACAAAAACATTTGGGATTACGTGGAAATGAACTCTGGTGTAGCCATGACTCAAATGAAGCGACTGGGAGCTTCTGCCGATTGGGGCCGCTACAAATTTACGCTTGACCCTGCAGTGGTTTCATTTGTCTGCGAAACTTTTCAAAAACTTCACAACGACAAACTGGTGTACCGCGCTGAAAAGCTGGTAAATTATTGCCCGCATTGTGGAACTGCTTATTCAGAACTTGAAGTCGACCATGAGGAACGCACTGATAAGTTGTACCACATCGACTACCCGCTCACCGATGGCACAGGAGTAATCACTGTTGCCACAACCCGCCCTGAGACACTTTTTGGAGACGTTGCAGTTGCCGTAAACCCAACTGACAAACGATACACGGCTCTTATTGGCAAAAAGGTAAAACTCCCTCTTACCAATCGCGAAATTGAAATAATTGCCGATGAAGGAGTAGACACTGCATTTGGAACCGGAGCCGTTAAAATCACCCCCGCACATGATCCGTTCGACTGGAGTGTTGTTGAAAAAAACAAAGAAAAATTTGATTTATTAGAAACCGTAAACAAACACACCGTAATTGGCATAAACGGAAAAATGACTGCAAACGCGGGGAAGGACTATGAAAACCTTTCTGTGTTCAAAGCACGTGAGAAGGTTGTCGCAGAACTTGATCTTGAAAAAAACGCTAAGCCACACATTCACAATGTCGGTATTTGTTATCGTTGTAAGCGGGTTATTGAGCCACTCCCCTTGCCACAATTTTTTGTGAGTGTTGCTCCCCTTACCAAACCGGTTCTTGAAGCACTTGATAAAAAAGATGTTGTTATTCACGGTACTGGGCGTGAAGCAATTCTGCGCACCTGGCTTACGAACCTTAGAGACTGGAATGTGAGCCGCCAAATTGTGTGGGGAATTCGTATGCCGGTCTGGCACAACGTTGAAGGACACGAAACTGAAGTCTCTGTTAATTTTATTGACGCAAAAGGGAAACAACACAAAGGGTTGCTCCGAGATCTCTATGCGGAAGGTTTTGATTTAGAAGCTATTGCTACAGGACTCCAGCAAATTATTGTTCCAATAGTCTCCAACGTACCGTTTGTCGTTCAAACAGAGAAACCATCAGAAGAAGGCACCTGGATTCAAGAAACTGATACATTCGACACCTGGTTTAGCTCCGGCCAGTGGCCAGTCGTTACCTTAAAAACAGGAAACGCCGGTGACTTTGAAAAATTCTACCCCACGTCTGTGATGGAGACTGCGTATGAAATTTTGCCTTTTTGGGTGATGAGAATGCTGATGCTTGGCATGTATCTTACTGGTAATGTTCCGTTTAAAGATGTGTATTTGCATGGCCTCGTGCGTGATGGGCAAGGGCGAAAGATGAGTAAAAGTGTGGGGAACGTGGTAAACCCAATAGACCTTGTTGAAAAGTACGGGGCAGACGCGCTGCGAATGGCCCTTGTGATGGGAAGCACTCCCGGGCAAGATAAGTCGGTCGGAGAACCGACCATTAAAGGTATGCGAAACCTTTCAAATAAAATTTGGAATGCGACGCGATTTTTGAAGGAGTTTAGCGGTGAACAACCAGAAAATGCAGAACTCAAAACGTGGACCTTAAAAGTTGTTCGACAGACAACAGAACACCTCGATAAACTTCGGGTTGGGCAGGCTTCAGAGTATTTGTACGGTGAGTTCTGGCATGGGTACTGCGATAAGTGGATTGAGGAAGCGAAAAAAGGGAGTGTCGGTACCTCTCAAATGGAAGAAGTCCTGTTGGTGTTTTTAAAACTACTCCACCCATTTATGCCATTTGTAACGGAACGCTGCTACCAAGAAATTTTTTCCCAAAAAGAATCTGATCTGTTAATAACTGCTGCTTGGCCAACAGTTTGAGTTTCTTCAAAAATGCTCTTATAATTGCCTTCGCAACAAATTCACGAGAAGGAGATCTTAAATGGTAGATTTTGTTGGAAGTAACGAGTTCGAGAATGCTCTCGCAAGCCTTACTCAAACACAACAAAGGCTGTTGATTGCACTTGCAGGAGAAAAAGAAAAGTCGTTATCTAAACCAAATCTTGCTCTGCGAGTTTGGGGTGACAATATTGGGAGAGAGTCATCTATTAATGTAATAATTAGTAGCATCCGAAAGAGACTCCGAGACTGCAATTCAAACATTGAAATTGAAACGATTCACGGCTGGGGATTTCGATTGAGGGTTAAGTTGAAGTAACTGCTGGCGGGGCACAGGTCCCCGCTTTTTCGAGCAAAATTATTCTGACTTTTTGTCGTCAGTAGACACGTCGGTTGCCTCTTCACCATCTTTCTGTTTCTCTCCGATCACTTCTGTCTCAATTGGTGCTTCTATTACTTCTTCCTTCTGAGGTGGCTCTACCTTGGCGAGCACCAAATCGGCCTCAGATTGTACTTCGATCTTACTCTTGTCGTACTTAAGATCTGATACGGTAAACACTTGGTCAACTTCAGTAAGAATTGTCGCGTCAACTTCAAAGTTTTCAGGAAGATCGCCTGGAAGTGCTTCGACTTCAATTTCGTTCACCATGAGTACTGCTGTTCCAATTCCAGACTTTTCAGCAGGGCTCTCTCCAACGAGTTCAACGGGAACTGAAGCTTTGACTTTTTCAGTCAAGTCGACTTCTCGGAAATCGATGTGAATAGCAGATCCGGTTACGGGGTGAATTTGAATATTACTAATAAGCACGGCGTGCTTCTTTCCCTCGAGTGTAAGCTCAACTAATCCAGTCTCCCCGACTTCTTTATATGTTGGAATAAAAAGCTCTTCAGAAGTTTGTACGTTCTGGGATTTCTTGCCTTTGCCATAAAGAGTCGCAGGAATAATGCCTTCTTTTCTAAGGCGTCGTACTTTCCTACCGGTGAGTTCTCTTTTTTCGGCGTGTAGTGTGTGTTTTTTCATAAAGTTAAAGCTCTATATGCTCATCTTGTCCAAACGTTGTATTGTACTGCCTCGAGGGCCCTCCGGTCAACACAGACACCGATATTGGGTATGGAAGTACTCCTCCTTGCTTCCAAAGAGAAATGTCAGTTGCAGGGGGGCAACTCCACGAAACAGTAACCAATGCCTTCTCCCCCGCCTTCAATTCAAAAAAAGCACCTTCCTGTTCTCTCTGAGGTAGCGTCTCTTTTTCCGGAACAATTGCCTGCATTACCCCACCTACGTTTATGCGGAGCGACTCAAGTACACTCCCCTTTGGAGCAAATGTTCGAAGATATACCCGATACCGAGTTTCATCACTTGCTGACTGTGCCGTATTAGTAAATTCAAGTTTACCCGTAACTGCAATAGTGCCACTCCCCTCTTTTTCTAATTTCCATGAGCCAGCCCGCTCTATATATTGATTCGCTTTATTAACTCCCACGTTTGCTTCAACAAATCCAAGGCTGTTTACTGAAACTGCCCCTGCGATCCCCGCTTTGTTAAATTCACTTTGCAATACATCATTCGTTGAATAAAATTGTATGTCACGAGAATCTAAATTTTTAATAATGCCGGTAAGAAGTGAAATAGTATTGCGACTCCCCTCTTTGTTTAATTTTGAAAGAACCGCATTAAACACAGCCGTTAAGTAATTCGACTTTTTGCGTGACCCGGGGAAAAACTCCTTATGTACCTCGGATTGAATCGTGCTGTAAAAATTGTCCGCGGTCAGTGTTCCACCGTAATCAGGCACTTCAATCGACCCGAGCTGTTGAATAAGCGTTCTCAGTACCTCAAGATCAACTCCTATTACCCCATCCACTTTCCGATTCAAACTCTTGTCCAAAAACCATACGGCACGCTTGGCGCTGATTTCAAAATCAGGATCCCAGTTGCTATCCCTCAGGTGCCAACTCGCCTCCCCCAAATAATTAACGATAGCCTCGGGAGGTTTTACAAACCCGGTGAGCTGTCCATCGGCGTCATATACATCATAAATTTTTTGAGCGGTCACTTCCCCATTATCAACATCAACCAGTAAAAACGAACCAATAAATCCGCCAGTAGGTCGCAGCTCCATGTTGTTTTGCAACAGTACTAAGTACGTTTTTGGTTCCTGTTTCCCCAGTAAATCTGGCGATTGTGAAGCTGCTGCCGCCAACACTTGAAAAAGCGATGAGTGGTGCAAGAAAAAGGGGAGCTCTCGACTCAGTGAGGATATTTGAGCGATTTCGTCTGTTCTACTCGAAAGAATTGCAATGTCACGTGACAACTTATACAGATCTGGGGTCACCGCAGTAAGAGCATCAATCGTGAGAGTGGGAAGTCCTTTGTAAATACTGCTCGCTTCAAGAGCAAGCTGTGAGGCATCGTACATAAACTGTGGTAAGTTGCCCGATGACTTGAGCGGGGAGAAATTCAGAAGAGTGTTTGCGCCAAGGGCAGATACTTGGCCACAGCGGAGGAGTGGGGACGTCATAACACTGTTTCTATTTGGGAGCGTTTTAAACGCAGTGTAAGAACATGCTCCGGACACTATCAGAAGAACGTAGGGAAGTGAGAAAAACCATATTATA
>JAKAKU010000111.1 GCA_021824385.1 bacterium
AACGTTGTTTGCGCCTCCCACATGGACATTAATAGGATTAATTCCGTATTCGTGTGCCCATTTTGCAAAGTACACACGTTCACTTCTTACCGGCCCAATTCGTACATCTCCGGCCGCCGTTCCGCAGTAAAACACACCCAAAAATCGAGTGATTCCGCCTTCCGCAACCGCTTCATAGACAACATCTGCTTTTGAAAGACCAGACTGGGGTCGAGAATCTAAGTGATTTTCGATAATTGCAGTAATAGGTCGTCTCCCCTCCCAGATACCTCGCTCAACGGTAGTATATTTTGCGCCATTAATGGGGCATTCTTCGGTTTTTGGAAGTGCAGGATCAATCTTTGTGCGTGCAGAACCCACTTCAGCAGTGGAGATGGCAGCAGGAGCGACATGCGAAGCAAAAACAATTTTCTTGAACACGATAAATGAAATAGCTGAAACGATGAGGTACACCCCAACGAGAGAGATATACAGTGTTTTGTTGTTGTTTTTATCAGTCATAATTTGATAGCTAATTGTATCGCATTTTTCTCTTCAGGTGATAATTCAATTTTGCTTTTCCCTCGAATTATTTCCTTTAAATAAATACGTGATCGGGCGTTTGTGTGAATACTCGTAACGACCACCCCAGTACCCGTCGCGTCCAAAAGCGCCAATGCGAAACTCTGTTCGTACTCGTTTTTTCCAAAAGGATTAAAACGGACAATCCCAAATTTCTGAAAATACTTGGTCTTTTCTCGATCAAGTCGCTCTATTTCGCGGTATAGCTCATTAAATTCTTTCTTGCTCGCAACATGTGTCTTCACCACTTCAGAAAGTATTTCAGAGAGCGTACCTTTCTTTACTCGAGCTAGTGCGTCAAACTGTTCACGAGTTTTATTGACTCGGTACGTGAGATACATGTTCCAAACTACTACGACTAATATAATTATGAATAAAGCTATCTGCACGTTGAGTAATTTTTCAGCTCAAACAGTGTAGTTGATTTCACGCTCAACTGTCAATGGTAAAATGGCTTTATGAACCGATATCAAAAGACATTTAAGGTTTTTAAAGATCACTATGTACTCGTGCCGCTCGAAGTATATGCAGACAATCCTTATAAAACACTTGTTGCCACCATGATGAGCGCACGAACCAACGATGACACAACCGTAATTGCAGCAGATCGGCTGTTTAAAAAAGCCCCCAACGTATTTGCACTCGCAAAACTGTCTGAGTCGGAAATTCAAAAACGTATCTATCCGGTTGGTTTTTACCGAACAAAAGCAAAGCATTTACAGTCACTCGCCTCTAAAATAATTACTGATTATGAAGGAACGGTTCCTCAGACACGTGAGCAGTTGATGAGTCTTCCTGGAGTAGGACGTAAAACTGCAAACTTAGTACTCAATCGTGCGTTTGGAATTCCAGCAATAGCCGTCGACATCCATGTCCACCGTATTACCAATATGCTTGGGTGGGTAGACACCAAGACCCCTGAAAAAACGGAAGTAGAACTGATGAGAATAATTCCAAAAGAAATGTGGACGGACTTAAACAAACTTTTTGTGAGTATTGGTAGGCAGTTTAGAAGTCACAAAAAACTAAAAGAGTTTTTAGAAGAAAATAACCTCGTTAATACAAAGGCTCCGACTTTATAATTCCATAACTATAGTTACCGGTCCATCAAGTTCCGCAGAAATGTTCATATATTCACCAAACGAACCCGTTTCAACTGGCAAGTCTTTACTTACCTCAGAAATTAATAATTCGTAGAGTTCTTTTGCCCGTGATGGCTCTTCTGCGTCCAAAAAAGAGGGTCTGTTACCGTCCTTCGTGTTTGCCAGAAGGGTGAACTGAGAAACGAGCAGTATGGGGAGTTGCAAGTCGAGTGCAGAATGAGTCATTTTGCCTTCTGTTTCTTCGAAGATCCGAAGCTTTTTTAGTTTCTGTGCAAGTTGAAGCACTTTTTCCTCAGTATCACCTTTTTTTATTCCAACCAAAACAAGCATCCCTTTGGTAATTTCACCGACAACTTCATTTTTGTGCACATTGGAAACTGAAGCTTTAGAAACTCGCTGAATAACTACTTTCATGTGGCAATTGTAGCAGAACTGGAAAGCTTGTAAGGAAGCTTGCATTCTTCACCATGCAATTGCCCCACTGTTGCCAGTGGGGCGCATGCTTTGTGGAAGAATGTAAGCCAGGTTCTGTTCACGGCATGTACATGCCGCTGGTAATAATCCATCTAACGCCCCAACTTCTGAATGTCTCGGGAAAAACACCGTCTTCAGCATTCAATTCGTGGGTTGCAGCGGGGAGGGTTACCTCTTTTCACCCTCTTCCTTAAACTTTCGTCTAAAGTGAGTCGTAGTCTCTGTGGCCCTGTCTAGCGGTTGCCCGTCTTTGGATTTAACCAAAGCACCCTGTTTTTCTGCTGCCTGGACTTTCCTCTCGCCCAAAGGCGAGTAATTACCCATCTTCCACTGGAGTTATTATACCACAAATACCCGACTATAGGGCTATAGAGTTACACTTTGTAGGTAGGATACAATTCATGAAGAATAACCATAATCGTTAAGACAATTGGAATTGAAAGGACAGCCCCAACGACACCAGCCACTTTAAATCCAATGATGAGTGACAAAAGCGAAATAATAGGATTCACCCCTGCCGACTTTTGCATTACCTTGGGGACGAGCACATAATTTTCAATTTGTTGAATCAAAAAGCCAAGCGCCACAACCGCAAACCCAGTGATTGGAGAGACACTAAAACCAACGATTGCCGCTGGAACAATGGCCATAACAGGCCCCAAATTAGGAACAGCTTCAAGAATGCCAGCAAGCAGTGAAAGTGGAATTGCATATGGCACGCCCAGAACACTAAAGCCGACAAAATTGGCAAGCCCAACCATAATCATCAAAAGAATTTGGCCTCGAGCCCATCCTCCGAGTCGAATTTCCATATTCAAAAGGGTTCGTTCAAAAATAAGAATATGATCTTTTGATAAGTGTGGTTCTAAGTTTTTAACAATGTCGCGTCGGGCGAGAGAGAAATAAAGCCCAAACAAAAATACTGAGACAACTGCCAAAATATTTGAAAACACGGTAACGCTAATAGAAAGTGCTTGAGATGGAAGCTTTGCAACTTCAGACGTAAGCTCTCGTGTCGTTTCATCTATGACAAAACTTGGAATATTAAGCTCCTGCAAATATCGAGGGAGCGCATTGGCAAAACTCGCAGTTTGTTCAACCAAAACTGGGGTCATCGCCGCAAGGGCAAAAACAATAAGTGCAATAAAACAGAGATATACGATCAAGACTGAGGCTGCTCGGGGAACATGAGCCTTTTCAAGCTTTGTTACCGTAGGATTTAACACAAGCATAATAAGAAGTGCCACAAACAACTGAAGTACTACATCAGAAATGGTATACAAAAACCAAAGACCCAGAACAAACAGCACGGTAAAGACAATCGTACGATATGAAATTTCTATTTTTCGAGTCATGGCTTATTCTCCCACTTTTTTACAACTTCTTCTACCTCATATTTATAATGTGCCTTTGCAATGTCAAACCAGTGAATATCCGTACGCTTATTAAACCAGGTGAGTTGCCGCTTTACATAGCGCCGCTCTGAAAGAAGCCACTTTTGAGTAGCCTCTTCTTCTGACAGTTTCCCGAGAATAAACAGTGCTATTTCTCGATACCCGGTTGCGGTCATTGCCTTACTTTCGAGCGGGACACCCGCATGAAGAAGATCTGTTACTTCTTTTACCATTCCCCGAGCCATCCGTTTTTCAATTGACATCTTCAGTCTATTTTCTAAATAACTCATATCACTTTTGAGTCCCACAATAAGACTGTCGTACAAGATTGGTTTTACTGTCGTTTGTTTGTTACTCATTGCAATTTCGAGCGCGCGAATCAGACGACGTGGGTTTTGTTTATCAGACTCATTCAGAGAGAGCGCTTTCTGTGGGTTTAATTCATGTAATTTTGTAAATAATTCTTCGACTGACTTTGTTTCAAGTTCCGCGCGGAGTAGTTCGTTTGGAGGAATTGCTGTTGTGTCAATGTTTTCAAGAATTGCCCGAATATACAGCCCTGTCCCACCGACTAATATCGGCAGTTTGCCGTGAGACAAAATCTCAGAAATTTTTTTGTGTGCAAACTTTTGAAAGTGCGCCACTGAAAATTCATCAGTCGGTTGAGCAAGATCATAACCCCAAATTTTTGCCGTATCTGAATATTCTTTTCCCGTTCCAATAGTCATTCCACGATACACTTGGCGTGAATCGGCAGAAATTATCTCTCCATTGAGTTTTTCTGCTAAATACACCCCCAAGTCGGTTTTTCCCGTAGCAGTGGGGCCACAGATCTCCAGAAGTCTGTTCATGAAAATGAAGCTGCCAGTTTTTCCCACTGAACTTTTCTGATTTTTAAGTCGGCGTTCATATCGATAATTTGTTTTGCTTTCTGCAAATGTTTTTGTGCTCTTTCAAGATCTTTGTCTTTCAAAGCTTCTGCGAGCTTCATGTGCCCTCCACTTGCCCACACATCTTTGGTATAGCGTGCTTCTTCGGGATCATTTTCCAAGTTGAGTAGTGCGTTTTCTGCACTCGCGAGTGCATCTTCGTTCCCAGACTTATACTCGCACACGTACATCCGCACTTTCATATCATTTAGTACAGCGGGACGGTTATGTTCTTTAGGTGGAAAATTTTCAAAAATTTCTACCGATTCTTTATACGAATTGCACGCTTCACTCAGTTCCTCTAACTCTTCTTGAACTTGCCCCAAGCGATACAGAGGCATAATGAGATCACTTTTTTCAGAAGAAGTCCGGGTGAGTTCTACTCCCGTCATAGCATCATGTTTTGCACGAAGAAGAAAACTAATATCTTTTGATGTTTCAAATAGAAGCCTAAACGTTATCGATCGAGAAGCCAAAATGTCTCCCATTCCAAAAAGATCATGTTCTTCTTGATATGCTAAAAATGCTTCTTCAGAAAGTTGGAGTGCCGTGAGAAAGTTGCCAGCTTCTCGGGCATGTTCCGCTGTTCCATGAATTTCACGTCCAGATTGTTTCATAGCTTAATTATACAGGCAAGAACAAGTTATCGGAGAACTTGCTTTTTGAGTTTCTTTCCAGGAGTAAAACGAGGAGAACGATGGGTTTTAATAGTTACAAACTTTTCAGTATTTGGAATTTTAACAGTTTTTCCTTTCATTGAAATAACACGGAATGTTCCAAATCCAGAGAGAACAACTTTTTCGCCTTTTCCAAGTGTTCGACCAATTTCAAGAAGAAAGACATCAACTGCTTCCTCTGCAGCGCGTTTCGTGAGGTGTGCTTTTTTCGCAACTATATCTACAATTTGTTTCTTTGTCATTGAAAGTAATGTACCGTGCTTTTTTAAAAATGTCAACAACGCGGGGTTTAAAAAAAACCACTTAATGTGCTGCTGTCGTTGCAGTTGCCCGTGTTTCTCGCAAAATTGTTACTTTAATTTGTCCCGCATATTCTGCCTCTTTTTCAAGTCGTTTTGCAATGTCATGTGCCAAAACGGTCATCGCATCATCGTCCACTTCATTGGGGTTTACCACAACGCGAACATCTCGCCCTGCTTGGAAAGCTATAGCACTCATTACTCCGCTGAAGTTTCCTGCAATGTCTTCAATTGCACTCATACGTTTCACATAATTTTCATGAGGTTCATATCGGGCTCCTGGACGAGAACCGGAAACGGCGTCTGCTACCCACACAATCACCGATTCAAGTGAACTAAACGGTCGGTCTTCATGATGTTCGGCGATAATGTTCACCACTTTTTTCGGAAGCCCAAATCGCTTGGCGACTTCAACTCCTTTTTGAATATGAGTTCCTTCGTCA
Organism: bacterium; assembly: GCA_021824385.1. GTDB lineage: Bacteria > Patescibacteriota > Microgenomatia > UBA8517 > UBA8517 > UBA5941. The sequence continues at coordinate 5,881 of JAKAKU010000111.1, forward strand.
TCGGTTACCACTTTTCCAATGTCATGCATAAGTCCTCCTAGGCGAACTACTTCAACTTCAGCTCCCAATTCACGAGCTATACTCATAGCAATTTTGGTTTCCTCAATAGTGTGAAGTGCCAAATTTTGCCCATAACTGGTTCTAAATTTAAATTTACCAATCATCCTGATAAGCTCAATTGGAAGATTAAATTCTCCCACCTCTTCAACAATTTTCTTTCCTTCTTCCAACAGAACGTCGTCCATACTCTTTCGTACTTCATCAACAACTTCTTCAATGCGAGAAGGTTGAATTCTGGTGTCCTTTACCAGAATTTCCAAGGCACGTCGTGCAATTTCACGACGTATGGAATCAAAGCTGCTAATTCGAATTTCATTTGTTTCATCGAGTTCGATTTCAACTTGAGCAGCCCGCTCAAAAGCACGAATGTTTCGTCCTTCACGGCCAATAATTCTGCCTTTGGTTTCTTCATTGGGAACACTCACTGTGGAAATGGTGTATTCAGCCGTGTAGTTTGTCGCACCATGCTTCATTGCATCAACCAAAATTTCTCGAGCTTTTGCTTGAGAATCAAGCTTAATGCGGTCTTCTGCATTTCGAATACGCTTTGCCATATCGGCAGTTAAATCTTTTTGAAGTTCGTTAAGAAGTTCATTTTTTGCTTCTTCGCGAGAGAGGCCGGAAACTTTTTCAAGTTTTGCAATGAGTTCTTCGCGAATGTCATCAGTTGTTTTTGCCATAAAAATAATAATTGATTAAGAGAAAGGAAGAAACACGCTTTATAAAGCGCTTATAAATGAAGCTACTGCTGTAGACTTTACACTCATCTTCATAACTCTTAGTTTAAAACATAGTTTCAAACTTGTTTATAGTATATAGAATGGACCGTTCTGAGTCAATTTACTGCCCATCGTGAGTTGTGGTACTATGTGGGCCAATTAGTAGTAAGGAGGAATATCGTGCAGTTTGCAGCATATCTCGTCTCACCGCACCAGTCACCAGGATTGCTTATCTCGATCGTAAGAGATTTAGCAAAATTTGAGTATTGGCTTATCAGTGATATCGATCCTGATGAGGCAATACACTTGTGTAACGAAGCTGGACTTAGTAATTCAGATTGTGAAGAATTAATTGAAATTTGCGACTACGCAATCGAGAACACGTACGACACAGTGGTAAAAAAGCCACACTGGGAAATTTTGAGGTCTTGGCTACAGAAGCAAATATAAAAGTGATTAAGGAGGTAGTTCATGGGACAGGAAGTAAAGCAAGTTTTACAAATTCTGGTGAGTCCAGAATTACAAATCGGGAGTG
>JAKAKU010000074.1 GCA_021824385.1 bacterium
GAAGGAGATTTTCGAGGATGGAGTGTCGGAAATACGTTTATTGCAGTAGGTGCGCATTCAGATGTGCAAGGGAAGGCAAAAGAGCCTTCACGTATACTTTTTAATTTTGAAACAGCAGAAGTTAAAGAGGAATTTGAGCGTATCAAGAGTCTCGGCGCTACCGTGGTAAAAGAACCCTACGAATTAGGTGGCGCATGGATCGCAACCCTTGCAGACCCCGATGGAAATTATTTCCAGCTCATGACTCCATGGGATAGTTCGAAATAAGTACTCTTCATATGTTTAAGGGATTCAAACAGTTTATTCTCAAAGGTAATGTTGTTGATTTAGCTGTTGGTGTTGTTATTGGTGCTGCTTTCGGGGGAGTTGTTACCTCATTTGTGAAAGACATTATCAATCCGCTGGTTGCGACAATTGGAGGTAGTCATGATTTCTCATCTGTGTATTTCACGCTTAATAACAACAAATTTCCAATTGGAGATTTTATTAATGCCTTGCTGTCATTCCTGATAAACGCCACGGTCATTTACTTTTTTGTGATTGTTCCCATGAATAGGCTCGTATCAGCTGCAAATAAAAAGGAAAAACCCATCGACCCTACTACAAAAAAATGCCCATACTGCCTGAGCGTTATTTCAGTTCACGCAACACGCTGTGCCTTTTGCACTTCAAAATTACCCCACTAAAAAAAGCGTCCCAGATAGCGGAACGCTTTTTTCAGTTGATTAGAAGAAACCGTCAACTCTTTAGTGCTTTCTTTACAGAAATCTTTTTCGGTTTTGCTTCTTCAGCAATTGGAGCAGTAACAGTTACAACTCCATCTTTGATCTCTGCATCGAGTTGGTCAACATTGATCGGGCGGGGAAGGTGTGTTGTGTAATCAACTGATGAAATCATTTGTTTTCGGTACACAACTTTGTTTTTTTTCTTTTCTTCCTCTGTCTCTTCAATGCTTCCCTTGATATGGAGCATTCCATCCTCATAGGTTACTTCAAGCTTGTCCTCGGGAATTCCAGGGGCTGCAGCTTTTACCACGATCTTGTCGTCCTGCTCATAGACGTTCAAGCCCTGTGTCATGGTGAGGGCTGGCCAGTCTTCTGTATCCTCAAAGAATGGTTGCATAAACTGATCCCTGAGTGACAAAAACTCATTTCTAAATGGGTCAAATCGAATGATTGACATAGGTATATGTAATACATTCACCTCCTTTCTCTACTATATTAGCAGTCTAATACTGAGAGTGCCAGCTGTCAAGAGTTTATTTTGTAATAAAGAGAAGTGTACCCGCGATTATGCGGTACCAGCCGAAGTTTGTTAGGTTGTGGCTTTGAAGATAGGCAATAAACCACTTCACAACAACAAATGCGCTTACAAAGGAAAACAAAAAACCGACTGCAAGGAGTGGTATGTTTTGATTGTTTTGGAAAAGTACGTTTCGTGATTTAAATAAATCGAGTACCGACGCGGCCAAAAGAGTCGGTACCGCAAGCAGGAATGAATATTTTGCAGCCTCAACTCTGCTTATCTTGCGATACATAAGGGCAATCATCACGGCTCCTGCTCGTGATACTCCTGGAAATACCGCGAGCGCTTGTGCCACTCCAACAAAAACTGCTTCTTTCGTTGTTAAATTTTCGGCTTTTCTGTGAAGGTCATGCCTTGTTGACCATTTTTCAAACAAAATAAAAAATATTCCAACACCGATAAAAATAACGAGTTGCAATATGAAATTATCAAAAAAAGAATTTTTAATGACCTTGTAGAGGAGGAGCCCGATGACGGCAGTCGGTACAAAAGAAATGAAAAGATTTTTAATAAGTTTCAGGTCGTGTAAGACCGTCTGAACGTATATAACCACAATTGCCAAAATTGCACCCGATTGGATGACTACTTCAAAGAGTTTTAAAAATTCAGTTTGCGTGAGACCAAGAAGCCTGGCACTCCAAATTAAATGAAATGTAGAAGAAATAGGAAGGAATTCAGTCAAACCCTCAACAATACCTAAAATTCCTGCCTGTAAAATATTCATGAATGAGATGTTAGAACGGATATCCTTTTGCGCCGTGGACTCCTTTAATCGCTGAAATTTCTCCAGCCAAACTAAATGTATGCCCAATAATGAACGCATACAGCATATACGCAACCGTCTTCTTTCCCCAAGCTCCAAGATCAACTTCTAAAGTAAGGTCCTCGTTTTTCAGAGCACTGAGGTACTGGTCAGTTGCTGCATACACCTGCTTTTCATATTCACGAAAAACAGGTAGGTCTATTTGCACGCTATTTGCCCACGCCTCATGGTTTGCGCTCCAATTTTCATCCATTGCAGGCATCGGTTCACTCACCCCAGTTTTACTGCTAAATGAAGACTCAAAAAGTGTTTTTTTGCTTTGGAGAAACTGCTGAACTGTCATGTCTTCAGACATAACGAGATGTGCCCAGAGGGCCCCAAGGGGGAGTGCTTTTCCACCCGGCTGTTTGTGTAGATCCTCATCACGAATATCTGCCACGGTTCCCGAAAACGCTTCTCTTGCACTTTGAAGTTGTTCACGAAGCAGTGTTAATGCGTCCATAGTTACTTATTTTAGTTGAGAGCACGAAAGCCGTCTATGCTCTCTTTTACGTTATACTGAATACATGAAAGTATTTCTTGTCCTTTTGGTTGTTGTCGCTCTTTTTGTCGGAGGGTTTTTTGCCTATATGAAAATTGCTACAAGCTCACCGTCACCCACACCAAATTTGGAAGTTACTCTAGAGGGAACACTCACCAGTGTTACTCCCACAAGCGAATATTCGTTTGTGTTAAAGAATAAAACTGGAACGGTTGGCATAAACTCTATGAAAGTCGATTTATCGCAGTACAACAATAAAAAAGTAATCATGAAAGGACAGTACTCGGGGAGTGTGTTGTATGCTGATAGTGTTACTATAAATCAATAACCCATGTCGTTACCTAAATCTTTTACCACGGTCACTCCTTTTAGCAAAGCACTCGCGCTTTCGATGCTCGTGGTGTTTCCCATTCTCGGATTTTTACTTGGAATGCGCTATCAAGCCAATACGACCGTCATGACATACGGCACATATAATACTGTATATTCCGGTTATCCGTATCGACAACATATGGTTGTCACTGAGCCGGGTTCACGCCTTTTTTGGGATGTATTACCTTTGCTTGCTATTCTTGCATTCGGTGACCTTGTCCTAAAAGGATATGCGTTGTGGCATGCGGGGAAAAACAAACAAAAGGCATGGTTTATCGCACTTTTTATCATTAACTCACTCGGTATTTTGCCCCTCATTTATTTACTTACTGCCAAACCCTTGAGCAAAAAAAAGTGATGCGTTGACAGGTATTCTTCAGAACATCTACAGTAAAAGTAAAGGTAGGTGAATTAATAATGATGAATAAAAATACAATGGGTTGGATGCATGTAGTGGCATTTACTCTTGTTGTTATTGGTGCATTGAATTGGGGGCTTATGGGACTTCTCAATTTCAATCTTGTTGAAATGCTCTTTGGTGTTTCCAGTCTTACACAACTCGTGTATGTATTGGTTGGCCTTTCTGGTCTCTATCTCGTTCTCACACACAAAGATGATTGTAAGTGTTGCGAGATGATGATGAGTCCAAAGAAGAAAGGGAAAAAGTAATTTTTATTTTGTGGTAACTGGCTTAGGAGTTGGTGAAGGTGTAGGAGAAAGTTGTGAGTGAACATAATCTCGAATACTGCCCCAATTGTCTAAGCCAGTTTTTGGTACCAAAATATATTGTCGATCAGCGCTGTATGTTTGCTCAAGTGCATTATCGATTGAAAGAGCAATAGAACTTGTTGTGTAATTCTTGAGCTGACTAACCTGCGCAGCATATTGTTGCATCACCTCAAATGGAATATCTGTTCGCAGATCTCCCGAGAGTGATTGAATAAATGGAATTGCACGGGTTACAAACCCAAGCTGTAACACCTTGTCCTTAACGGCAAGAATCACCTGTTTTTGCCTATTACTTCGAGCAAAGTCACTCCCGTCTTCGAGCGAATGTCTCGACCTCGCGAATTTAAGTGCTGTCACCCCGTCCATATGAACAAGACCTTTGTTGAATACCAGGTTTTCATATCGACACATAAAGTTGTGCTCCAAAATATCTCCGGATTCGGTTGCAGTAAGTGCTTTAATTTCTTCATCGCTTTTACCACAAGAATCGGTTTCTTTGTCGGGAAGCGGGTAGTATGGATCTTCGAAGCTTTTGGTAACCGTTACATCGACTCCGCCTAAAATATCAATTGATTTTTCAAAACCTTCAAAGTCAAGACTTATGAAATAGCGAACGGGAACTCCAAAAATTTCAGAGACAATATCTTTGGCAAGCGTTCCACCGCCTGCAGCACCGGTATATTTCGCTTCTTTTTGGGGATATTTTTTGTCATCAAGTCCAATCACGTATGCGGCGTTGATTTTGGTGTGTTCCTTTTGAGTGGTACTTATGGGGAGTGGTACCCACAAATCTCTTGGAATAGAAATGAGGGTTACTTTTTGAAGTCGTGGGTCAACCAGCGCCAAAATAATAGTATCGGTGAGAAATCCCCCTTGTGAATCGTCTCCGCGGAGCCCAAGGAGAAGCACTCCATATTGAGCAAGCGGGTCAGGAGTGGGAGATGGTGTCGCGGCGCCACTCCCTGGATTTTGGGTGACAATTACTTGGGAAATAGTATGTCTAAAAGTGAGGTATGTAGCACTTGCCACAAACCCTACTACAAAAAGGACTAAAAAAGAGGCAACAATGATGACTTTTGTGCGCATGTAGCGTTTATTATACATGGTTAACTTGCCAAATATCCAAAAGAATGATATGATATCTGCAAATAACAATAATTAAAAGATAAATACATTATCTTCATGAATCTCGGAGTACCGGGACTTCACAAAAAAATATGTTATTCACCCAAGGGAGGTGAAATAAATTAATGATTAATAGTAACGAATTACTGTACATCGTAGACGAATACGATACACCACTTACGCCGACAACGCGTCACGAGGCTTTCCAAAAAGGCTTATTTCGCCGTACTGCGCATGTGTGGATTATAAATTCAAAAAACGAGGTTTTGTGTCAACAACGATCCCTTAAAAAGGATATGTCACCCGGAAAATGGGAGCCTTCTGTTGCCGGCCATTTAGGGCCCGACGACAATTACTTCACCGGAGCAGCACGCGAGGTATATGAAGAAACCGGACTTCCGATTCAGGCTCACCACTTGGATTTAGTTAAAATCTACAAAGATCGAGAGTTTAAAGAATACCGAGGAGTATTTGTATGTAAATGGGATGCTGAACCTCACGAAATAGTGAGTGAAGAAGATGAGGTGGCAGCCGTAAAGTTTGTAAAACTTCAAACACTTAAAAAGTACTTGAATGATAAAAACAACGATGAGTGGATAAAGCACTCGTATTTGAAGGATGTTTTTTCAGCTTTAGAGTAAACCCAAACAGTTGAGTATTCACAATGAGACGACGCAAGTCGTTTTTTTTGTGCTTTTACCAAAATGAGCCTTACCATTCTCTTACCTTGTTGCGATTCAGAATTGTATCAATGTTGTTACTGTAGAGATATCGAAGGAACATGTCGAAGGTTAAACTCGCATTTTTTATCGGAGAACTTATAGCTTTGGTCTTATTTAGTGTGATACAAGTGCAGGCGTTAAAAAACATGTCTATACAAGCAAAAACATTTCAATATGAACATTTCTGATATCTTTTATGTAGTTTCAATAGTGTACATGGTGTTTACCATGGTATTCCTATTGGTGATCTTGTTCGTTTGCTATCGATTTTTAAAGTATCTTCAAAAGCTTAAAAAAGCACTTAGTGATAAATCTAAGTTACTCGATGTCCTCAGGTACTCGTTCCAGTTTGAATTATTACAAAAATTACTGCAGTTTCTAAACAAATTGAAAGGTGGTGATAAAAAATGAAAGCAAATGAAAAAAGTTCGGGTGCTGGAGTATTAACAGGGGCAGTGGTTGGGTTAGCAGTCGGAGCCGCAGCGGTTATTTTATCGAAAAAGCAAAATCGCAATAAAATCAAAACGCACATACATAACATGCTTGAAGTGGGGGAAGATACCATTCAAGACACAAAGGATTCTATAAACGATCTTAAAGACAAAGCACGAAATAAGGTATCGCAAGAGATGAAAAAAACAAGTGAAAAGTTGGCTGATGTCAGTAAAAAGACAAAAGCATAACTCTTACGGAGAAAATATTCGAGATGAAAACATCTCACAAAAAAAAGCCGGAACAACAATATGTTCCGGCTTTTCGTGTGGCTTACGCAAGTGCTCTGCGTATTGCAATCAATATTACAGCACCAACTGTAGCAACTAAGATGCTGTATAGATTAAAGCCGGTAACTCCTGTGTTTCCCAGTAGATTCATAACAAATCCTCCGATAAATGCTCCGACAATTCCCACTATGATGTCAGTCAAGCTTCCTTGTGAGGAATCTGTCTTCATAAACACAGAGGCAAGCCATCCTGCGATGAGCCCTAGTACAATCCATGCAATTACTCCCATTGTTTAGTCACCTCCTTCATATAAGTAGTATGCTGTTTTTTGGTCGAATCTAGATTAAAAGAAAGTATGAATATGGTAAGAACACAAAGGTTTCTTTTATTTGCTTCAACTTACCAGTCTCTTACAAAACATTCACCCTCATTTGTAATACGTTTCCGATAATGACATTACGAAAATAAGAAATGGAGGTGAGAAATATGGCAAAAAACATTGTTATTGGAATTTTTACAGACAGAGCTCATGCCGAGTCTGCTTTGTCGGATTTCGAGAATCACGGATATTCCCCGAAGGAGATTTCAGTAATCGTCAAGGATGGAGTTCTGAAGGAGCAGATTGCTGAGTCAACTGGCGCACATGTTGCTTCTGGTCTTGCAGAAGGTGCTACCACGGGTGGAGTTGTGGGAGGAGTCATTGGGCTCCTTGTTGGAATTGGTGCGGTGACCCTGCCTGGGATTGGTGCACTTCTCATTGGTGGGCCAATTGCAGCAGCTCTCGGACTAGCCGGTGCCGCTGCAGTTACTGCACAAGGTATTACAACCGGGGCAGTTGCAGGTGGACTCCTCGGAGCACTCGTCGGTTTGGGAGTACCTGAAGAGACGGCAAAGTACTACGAACAACATGTTCGG
>JAKAKU010000042.1 GCA_021824385.1 bacterium
GCGGAGGAAATGATTCCTCGGGACATGATGTCCAGTGCTTCCTGCCCGTAGACCTTTTGGGTCGGGGACTTAAAGACATACAAATTCTCAGAAGGCAGATTGCCAAGGAAAATTGACTGCGGAAACTGCTTGCGCCATGTGTTGTAATTTGCCACTTGGGTGAGCAGTTTTGCCTGTTCATTGCGTAAACCCTCACGTTTGGCGCGCAGCCACGTTAGGATCTGATTCGCCATATCGGTAATGCCTGTGACATTTGGATAGGCCTCAGCCACAGCCTGAATAAACAAATTGGCATCAATTGACCCGGTTGAGTTGCCCTGCGCGTCCTTGTGGTCGTATCGACCGCCGACCGCATCAGTGATGAGCGTATTCATGGCATCCACGTTGGCAAAGTGAAAACTGATCTGCTCTTGCCAGCCACTGGTGAGCTCTGTCAGCGACCCTTGAAAAGCACCGTAGTTACCGGAAAGATCATTTTCCTTGGAAACGCCAGTGTTTTGTTCACCTGCAATTACGAGGCCAAGGCCGACAAGCAAAATTACACCGAGAATACTCAGTCCACCACATCCGATTACCAACATCCGTTTCATTTTGATCTCCTTATTTAGCGAATTATGTCGAACCATGCGAGAAAAGCCCAGACAAACAGAGAGACGATAAACGTAACGACACCAATCGCGACCATTTGTCCTGTTGAGGGTTGAATTTGGCTCGCGAGGAATTTAAATCCGGGATCACTCTCATCCCCGGACATGGAAACGCGTACAAACTTGGTGTTTGGGTCCTGAAGGCCCCACAAGAGATTTTCAACAATTCCCGTTGGAGCATTATGGACAGTTTTTACTTTCGTCTTCACTGATCCATCAGGATATTGTTTTTGATAGTATTCACCAGATATGTTCCCAACGATTGATTCTGCGGTAAGTGCAATATGAAGATTCATCTTCACTAATGTATCTCTTGCCGCATTGCTCAAGTACTCATTGCCGATGGGCATGCCCGTTAAAACACGGGCAAGATCAACCGTTTTACCGTCCTTACTACCGAGAAGCACAATTACGCTATTTTTGGAAATAGCATCATGCTCATCGATGGAAGGATTGTATAGCTGAGGATTTTGCCAATACGCTTTGAGGGCAATAATGTAACCATCTGGATCTTCGATGATTCGAGGGTCCAGTGCAATTACCAGATGAAGATCGCCCTGCAATTCAGTTCCAAAGCCACCTTCAAGATATGAATTCCTGAGTTGCCACTCTGCGGGGTTTGGCGGTTGTCCACCAACAAAGTAAACTTTGTCCGCATAGTAGTAGTTGTATACCCCTGTTTGTAGCTGGGGGAGGAGTCCTGCATTCTTGAAGTATTCCACCTTGTCGGAAAAACTCTTCAAGATTTGCTGATCGGCAGCAAGGATATAATTATCGTAATCCTTGCGCTTAGTAACTGGCCCTGGTTTCCCAGAGGTTACTCTTTGATACGCTTGCGTCCAAAAGATCGGATCTCCGGTCCCAACCTGATCAATTAACCACGAGGGGATATTCTCTGAACTTCGCCAGTGGTTTTGTTGTGGGTTATCGGGAAACCGGTTGAGCGCAATATCGTAGTCGCCAAGGGTTGTTTGAACCCGATAGCTATACTCGTGCGTTGTATAGGGACATTGATGATACCTTGTTTCTGGTCGGTATTGTGTGGTGCATGTTCGGTTTTTACCCGTTCCAGAACATACTTGGTAGGGAACTTGAACGATATATGGATCGCAACTATACGTGTGAGCGCACCGCCCATCACGATCGCAGGGAATGTCTTCCTTCGTGGCCCCCATTTCCCAGCCGTTCCAGTATTCGTGGTAGGTCACCCTTGCGTTGTAGGCAAGCGACCATCCGACGGATGTCGTTATTATTACTACAACAATGCTTAAGGGGACACCGATCAGTACATACTCTGACCACGTAACGCGCATATATGAACGACCTGAATCGAGGATCCATTTGACGAGAAGGCCAGCTCCCAGCGTAAGTATTGTTGCGACTACACCAAGAGCAATACTTCCTAAATTCACGGCTTTTAACCTCCTGATTGAATAAATTGTCAACGTACAGAAGACAACATTTGCAGCGCAAATAGTATCACAGGACTCGGTCTTAGTCAACCTATAGGGTTTTGTTCTCATACATAGTTTTGTTTTTAGTGGTTGTACAAACTGTGTTAAATTTTTAAAATACACCTGCCTAATTTAATTATTAGGTTTTGTGTAAGGCAAGTAAGTGAGGTACCTATGAATGCGAATTCTTCAATGGTTCTTCGACGTTTTATCAGTTATGGGTGGAGCTCCCCGGTATGATGTTATGCTCGAACTGCCTGTTGATGAATCAGAGTTGGCGACACATACAACACAAAGTTTAAAGACAATTCTTGCGAGCTCTGGACTCCTTTCTCGAGATAAAAAGCGGTACTTAGAACTCATGAGACAGGCACGGAAATCACGTCAAAGGCGTGAGACAGGGGATACACAACCTATTGATCGTGTCAGTTAAATTGGAGTGGGGTCGAGATATATGCTCGGCCCCTTTTTTTGCCACAAAAAAGGCCGATGGATTGTATTTCCACCGGCCAAAAAATCAATTACAAATCATCTACAAGTTCACTGAGCCAATCAAGCTTCAACTCTACAGCTGCTGCTTTGATTGCTGCGGCGTTTTTACGAACCGCATCATCCATCCAGTGCGTTTCATCTTCGAGCGCTATGGCTTCTCGAATCATCGAGTACTTGGCATTTGCGTCGGGTCCAGCAGTCACAAAGGGAACGACACTCGGTATATCTGGGTGCAATTGAATTCGTTCAAATGCCCAGATCTTGTTGTAATTATTGCCACCATATATGTCGCCGTTGGCTTCAACTAACGATCGGCAAATGATGACACCTGAAATTGTCGATCCTGACATCAGGGTGACTGTGTCGGCAATAATAAGACCTGACAAATTGCAGGAGACATTTATTATCACCTGATCGGCAACAACCGGACGGTCGCTTTTTGCCTGATAGCCAAACTGCACTTCCGGCTTAACGCCGCGAACGGACTCCCAAGGGATGACCCTAGAATCGGATGTCGACCTTGAGATCGATGCTGAAAGTCCAACGTCGCTCCTGTTCCACAGCGCTTGGATGGCGAAACGTGGCTCCGGCATTGCCGGCTGCCCCATTCACACTCTTATAGCTCTGATAGTACGCCGCTGCCTGAGAGCTGAATGCACTCATGAACATCTTATCGACTGGGTCAGGGCACATGCCTAACAGAGTAACGAGATTTTGTGCCGCAACCGACAAACGGAATGTATCACGAATCGTGGGCCCAATTTCCTGCTCCAAAAAGAGAAGCAGTGCTGAATCGATAGCCTCAGGGCTTTCATCAGTGGGTACATAGCGAACTGCTTTCAAAAACTCCGGTGAGCGCAAAATTTCCAGCAGGGACTTAATCATGTCCCCAGCGCTCTGAGCAATGAAGGGGAGGGTCGTGGCCTTTACTTGCGAGCTAAAGTGCTCGGCTACTGCGGGGACGCTTTGAGTTACTTCACCCATTGCGGCCGCATCGATTGAAAAAGTCGCGCCCTGTACCAAATCTGCACCGGCAGACATCTGAGAAACGCGAGTTGCGGTTTCCAAGAGTTTCTGCCATTCGTCACCAAACAGATCTGGCATAGCATTCGCCAGCTGTTTGATCTCGTCGCGACTCAGGAACTCGTAGTTCTGAGCCTTCTTGCCCCAAACATAGGCAGGGGTAAGAGCTGCCGTTACATCTCCCGGGTTGCGTTTGGCTTGTTCCCCAAAAAACTGAGGGGTGAAAATTTTATCAACGCCTTGTCCCAAGAAAATGAAAGCGGCCACCGTATCTGCGAAACGGGCCAGTGTTTCCTTGCTCACACGATGCCCCAGTGCGGCTGAATTAATCAGGCCACCACTTAAAGCTGCGGTATAAGGATTCACTTGGGGAGGAGGAGCTGCTTCCGTAACGGCCGCAGCAACATGAACCGAGACACTTGGAGACTGCAAACCAGCTTCGTCGGCTGCTTCAGATTTAGCCACCCGTAAAACAACAGGAGCTTCTTCTGCGGTCCACCCAAAATCGGTGAAGCCCGCGCCGTCTTCGCCACCGTACGCCACCATACCTGCCCATGAGTCAAAATAAGCGGCAGTCTGTTCAATGGCTGTGGCGTTGACCTTGAGCTTAGGATTCTTTCCCAAAGCTGCGGTCACGCTTGTTGCAAATGTCTGTGTCGTTGGTTGGTCTGTCATTTCGAATCGTCCTCCATATAGAAAATAAAACCACTCTCGTTAATCAAGAGCGGTAACGAAGAAGACACATATCTTCTTCCTGTACCACTCTCGATAGTTTGTAGACGTTTGAATTGTTAATGTACTAACAGTCTCAAGTTTTCTCGTCATTACTATAAAAAGAAAACTTGAGAGAGGTGCACACTGGCACCTCTTCGACTTTATGAGGCGGCCAACTTGACTCCAACTAAAATTCCGAACCCGTTGTAGGTAAGGATTACCTGTTGGCCCTCAGTAAGCTGTGACCACAGATTTTCGTCAAAACCCGAAAAAAGTCCATTGGTGTAATTGACAATCTGTCCGTCATTCTGCTTAAAACTGGCAGACTCAGCCTTCACATAGCTCTTTTGTCGAGCTCCAATTGCGTGCGTGCTCCAATCGATTGTTGGATTAAACGGCGCGTTGTACTTGCCGACAGTAACCAACGGGTCGCCATCTTGTACCCAAGTCGTCACAATAACATTACACATGTTTGCGTAAATTGGTGTGGCGCTTTGACCGTAGGTGTCGGGCTGCTCGTTACAAACCTTCTTCTTGTCGTAGACGATCTTTTTGTCGCAAACGGTTTTTGTATCACAGACAGTTTTCTTGTCGCAATGCGTTTGACCGTCTTTCCCCAGTTTGCAGGTACCCGGATCGACTTTCGTCGTACATGCGCTCTGGTCGGGGACTGAATGGCAACTTGAGTTGTCTGTTACCTCACGTTTAGTGGACGGATCATCTACCATTTTGCATATCGGGGCATTTTCGGTGACTTTTGTGCGATCGGTCACCCATTTGTCCTGCCCAGTGTACTGACTTTGGCAACTCACCACCTGACAATTGGGGCCAGTGCAGTCAGATTCCCACTTCTTGTCATTCGATTGGACTGGTTTTTCAAGAACTACCGTAACCGACCAGTTTCTATCTGAGACAACGGCTGAAACGTCAGTTCGAGCGGTAGCCTTGCCAATAAGGAAAATGGCGGCCGCGATGACCGCTACAACCACTAAAGCGATCCCAATCTTTGACCTGTTAACCAATTTGCTGCTCCTTAATACAAATTCGTTGAGCGAAGGTATTCTATCAAAAAACCACCAAAAGTCAACAAGCTATGGGTTGTGATACAATGCACTATGAAGCTTTTTGTTGGACTCGGAAATCCGGGGAAAGAATATGTAAAAAACAGACATAATGTAGGGTTCATGTTTTTGGATACCTTCAGTACCTTTGAGACGTTTAACACAAACAAACATACCTACTCACTCGTTGCGAAAGACCTTATACATGACGTTCTTCTTGCTAAACCGAATACCTTCATGAATTCTTCCGGCAAAGCTGTAAAGGCGCTTCTCGCGTATTACAAATTAAATACTTCCGACCTTTATATCATTCACGACGATCTTGATATTAGACTGGGGGAGTACAAAATCCAAAAAGGGGTTGGGCCAAAAATTCATAATGGGGTGAATTCAATTGAGGAGACCTTAAACACAAAAGACTTTTTCAGAATTCGTATTGGAGTAGACAATAGATTACCAGAAAACAGAATTCCAGGAGAGCGCTATGTATTAACAGACTTCGAACCGTTTGAAATGGACCAACTACATGCGGTGTTTGAAAGAATCAAAGCTGAACTGCTGTAAAAATTATTTATGAAAAGCGACGATCCGAAAAAACTTTCAGACCTTTTGTCTAAATATAAACAAGAAGAGGATAAGTACATCTCTCGTGAATTCCAACAATACGGCTACGATCTTGCTGTTGAATTAAATGACCTTCCTCATAAAGCTCTGTACATTAAGCTTGCAAAAAGTACACCGAGAGAACACCTTGAAGCGGCGCGCCGTTTTTTGAAAGATGCAACGAATGCAAAAAGCAAAGGGAGACTCTTCATGTGGAAATTAAAAGAGCTAAAGAAAAACAAAATAAAGGAAAAATAATCTCCTTGCCCCACGCCTCGGGGTGTTCTAGTATGAGATATGTATCAGTGGACTTTGAAAAAAGAAATTGCACTTCATGTGTTTGTCTCACTGTTGTTTTTTTTGCCTTTTGTTTTTATTCATCACTTAGTAGGACAGAATGTTGCACTCCTGTATGCAGGAGTCCTCGTTGGAGTGTTTTTGCCTGATATAGATCACCTTATCTATACATTGTTTTTGAAGCCTTCAGAAATTACTTCTCAAAGAGTTCGATCAAAGGTCGCTTCCAAAAACTTTGCTTCTGCAATAGATCTTTTGTTTTCCACGCGAGATGAACGTAAAAATTTAATATTTCACAATTTTCTTTTTCAAGCGTTGTTTGTTGTATTTTCCTTTTTGGTGGTGAGTTCTACCACGAGTTTATTTGGAAGAGGAGTTGTCATTTCATTTTTGCTTAGCCTGTTGGTGGACGAGAGTCTCGACATGTATTTTCGTGCAGATTTCTCACGATGGTTACGAGGGCTTCCTATGTCACTTACTTCTCAACAACTTCGGCTGTACCTTGGGGTACAGGGATTCTTGATTTTTGTCTTAGGATATTTGTTCTAGGGAAGGCTAAGTGAAATAAAGTATTTTTAAGATGTGACATGAAAGTATTAATGTTTGGATGGGAGTTTCCGCCGTATAATAGCGG
Source organism: bacterium (assembly GCA_021824385.1). GTDB lineage: Bacteria > Patescibacteriota > Microgenomatia > UBA8517 > UBA8517 > UBA5941. The sequence continues at coordinate 6,926 of JAKAKU010000042.1, forward strand.
CGGCTTAGGCGTGGCCTGTCAAGGTCTTGCTCGTGCGTTGTCGGAAAAAGGAACAGAAGTGTTATTTGTTCTTCCCAAAAAGGTACAA
>JAKAKU010000092.1 GCA_021824385.1 bacterium
GTCGAGTGAATCGAACACTCGTTAGCGGTTTTGGAGACCGCTGTCCTACCACTGAACGACACCCCTATTTTATTCATTATGGAGTGTGAAGTGGAAAGATTTGCTTACCACTGAACGACACCCCTATTTTATTCATTATGGAGTGTGAAGTGGAAAGATTTGCTTACCACTGAACGACACCCCTATTTCTTTACGTTTACCGAAGTATTATATCAAATAGGTTACAAATAGTTTGAAATGTCTTAGAATGCAAACAGAATGTTAGAAGATCTTGGCGCATATCAAGAAGTAGAGAATATCCGAGCAGCAATTATTAGTGACCCAGAGGTATATCGAAGTTTGCCAGTGAAACCACGACATAAAGAGGAATGGAGCTTTTATGAGTCAGAGCGGCGGCCAAAAGGGGAATTGTTCTCACGTTTAGACCATATAAAAGTGCGACATGGTGAGGCTCTTAAGCAACTTTTTGAAACAGAAGATGATGCAATGATGATTGCAGGAATTGTTGATACTCTGAAGGCCTCACAAGACCAATATCGTGATAAAGAAACGAAAAACCTGGTCTATTATAATGAAAAAAACAATATGACGGTGATTGTGAAAGATGTGCTTTCTGAGAACAGTACACAAAATCCACCGCCACCGCCTCCCTATATCACCACCGCATATACCCTTGATGGAGGAAAAAGTGCGTTTGAATATAGAAAAGCAAATCGTGCTATTCACTAAGATATGACAGAAAACGAACCACAACAAACCCCTATTTTGCCTCGATTTGATATTTCGACGCTTTCAACAGACCTTCAAGAGAAGCTCTCTCGCATGTCGCTTGAGGCCTACTACATGGAATACGATGGCATGCAGGAGTATATGGCGGAGGTCGTAGAGCCAGGTACTGACCGCGAAACGCAACTCGGCTTTGAGGATGAGGGATATGAGCTAAATTATGGAACTCCCGAAAATGGTTTTTATGACCTTGGACCGCGCCCTCAGATAATTTTACAAACCCTTACCGAATTAAAAGAAAAGGGGACTGATATTGCAAAAGCAAAAGCCCTTTTGGAAGAAATTGCAGGTAGTGTATGGAAAAATGCACCCAAATATTATGAAACTCGGCCAGATGAATATAAAGTGAAACTACCCGAAGATTATGATCCGCAAGTTCCATATCCAAACGTTTTTGGAGACAAAAAATAACGACAGAGTATGAAACTCTGTCGTTTGCCGTTACCGTTCACCGTAAAAACTCCACCACAATGGTGAATTAAAAGCAGGCTCCCAGACGCTTTTTTTGACGTGAACTACGTGCCAGTTAAATCCCTGCCAAAAAAACATTCGTTGGCCATCCCAAACCTTTACGTAGACATGCTTCACATGGTCTCCGTCTTTCAGTGTCAGCTCGGCTGGCTCTCCTGCTTTTGGCTCGGTCTCTATTCGCCCGGGGCGTTCAAGATCTTTCGCCATTGTGATATTTGGATTCCGGATCCTCGGCTGGCTTGCATTGAGCCTCGTGTAACTACTCGTGTTGCTGCGTTGTTTGACTTCGCTGCTCACAGTGAAACTCCTTCTTCTTGTGCAACAAGTACTATAGCACATATTAGCACAAAAAGTGGGCAGCACTTGTAGTGTGCTGCCCATATGACTATTGTTACTTCCGTTTCTGGGCCCAGACAAACGCCCATAGCGGTGGTTGTTGTTCTTGGTCCCAGACACTCTTCTCGACTGAAACGACCCTATATTGCCACCCGTCAATCGAGAATGATTGCTGACCATTCCAACTATCTACTCTCAGTGACCGATGGACTTCCTTTCCCGAATAGGAGTCGGTTCGGACCCCGTTTAACACTGCCGGTTCGCCTAATGCGGGTTCCGGACGACCACGATACGTTCTGTCTGTCATTCAAGCCTCTTTCTGTATTTTGTAATGTAAACTACTGCGTAAAAAACCCGCCTCTAAGAGATGAGGCGGGCTCAATTTTGGGTAGGCTAGATGCCTACTGAATAAAAACTGTCAGAGCTTCTAGCTCAATCGTCGTGGTGCGACGAAGTGTGGCCAACTCAGCCAGTACCGCGGCGTGTGCATTCCGGGTTTGATTGCAGACCATCTTGAAACCCAGCGCTTCCATCTTCTCTTGGATCGCCCGAGGAAGCTCGGTGTAGTTCTTCCAACAACGTTGGTTGTTGTGCTGGAAATACAGCTCTCCGTCGTTCTGACCCCTTCCCAGAAGGTACATTGCGTTACCTACCTGTATTGCATTCGGGGTTATGACCGCGTAAGGCTGATTGGGAATTGCTGACATCTTAATTTCTCCCTGAAAAGAACTAATTAACTCTAGGAACATTCTACCTCAAAACCCTTCTTTTGTCAAGTACTACAGGGTGCAATATGCCTGCTGGGTATTGTACTCAGCAGGCATGAAACGAGGCTATTTACCTGCAGACTCGTACGTGCTGGACAGTTCTTCCATCCGAGCCCGTATGCTCGCATTGTCGCCCTGACCGGAATGAACTTCGCCTGAAACAAGCAGAACAGACACGTGGTCACGGCAAGCCGGACATGAGTCAACAATGTTATATTTATGCGCATCTGTTCGCGGCGCATTGAGTACTTTGCCACAATTTCGACAAATTACCACCCGCTCCGTTTTTCGATCAAATTGAAATTCCTTGGGTAAGTTCGGATTAGTTAATCCGGCTCTCAGTCTGTATGGAATATGTATCACTTTTTGATCGGGATGCACTTCCAACCGTGAGGCACTTTCAGAACTACTCATTATCAAATCTCCTTACAAAACCAAACAAATAAATTTCAAAGACTCCAATATGGAGTGACGCTATTTTGACAAACTAGAAGTAATAAGAAAAGAGGGGAATTATACAACAAGGCAAACTTATTTAAGCTTCGCGGTTTCTTTGTGTGAAGTCTTTTTGTGGCATTTATTACAGAACTTCATCACTTCAAGCTTTACGTTTTCCATGTTTACTTTGTTTCTGGTCGTAACATAGTTTTGTGATTTACACACAGAACAGACCAAACCTACTATTTCTCGTGCGCCTTTTTTTGCCATATGAAGAGTATTGTATCAGCTATTACCGTAAATCTCAATCTGAGCCCGGAAGTGGAATTGAACCAGAGAGCAAGATTCTTTTTGCAAAGCAACAAGAACGGTTGAATGAGCCCAAGAGTGGAATTGAACCACCGGGCAAGATTCTTTTTGCAAAGCAACAAGAACGGTTGAATGAGCCCAAGAGTGGAATTGAACCAGAGAGCAAGATTCTTTTTGCAAAGCAACAAGAACGGTTGAATGAGCCCAAGAGTGGAATTGAACCACCGACCCCGTTCTTACCAAGAACGTGCTCTGCCTCTGAGCTACTTGGGCTAATGTCCAAGCAAGCTGTGCTTACTTGGGCTAATGCAGTCGAATTATACAGGAAATTTCGCCAGTGCTACACTGGAACATATGAAATATGCCGTGGTTGTCGTTTTTATTGGAATTTTATGTGGCATATTCATTTATTTTTTTATCCAAAATAAAAACATTTCGATACCAAGCTTTCAATTTGCTTCGGTACAGCAAGAAAAGAAAAAAACGACGACAATTCTTCTTGGGGGAGATGTAATGCTTGGAAGATCGGTGACGGTACAAGCGCTTGATACCAAACATGATTCGCTTTTTCCTTTTATTTATTTACAACCGGTATTTGATGCTGCTGATATTGTTTTTATGAATTTAGAAAATCCGATTGTCGAAAACTGTCCGCGACAAACAACGGGAATGATTTTTTGTGCGCCACCAGAAATGCTTGCTGGCCTCTCTTCAGAAAAAACAATTGTTAATCTTGCAAACAACCATTCTGCGAATCATGGGTTCGATGGGATTACCCAAACCAAACGATCTCTATTAGAGAAAAATATTTTATATACCGGCCAATCAGAACTTATTTCAAAAAAAGTAAATGAAGTTGTTTTTGGGTTTCTCGGTTTTGACAAAAACCAACAATCAAATCCGAAACTTGCCGATTATGAAAAAGAATTAATTGTAAAAAGTAAAAATAAAGTTGATGTACTTATTGTTGCCTTACACTGGGGTATTGAGTACCAATCTCACCCAACGGAAGGACAGCGACTGTTGGCCCACGAGATTGTCTCACTCGGTGCAAATGTTGTTGTTGGACACCATCCCCATTGGGTACAAGATGTTGAGTGGATAGGCACCACACCAGTTTATTATTCCCTGGGAAATCTCATATTTGATCAAATGTGGAGCGAAGAAACTCGACACGGATTACTCGTGAAACTCACTTTTGAAGGCAAAAATATCGAGAAGCAAGAACTGATTCCAACGTACATTACAGAAATTGGTCAGCCAATCATCATGCCATCTCCAAAAGAATAAAATTTATAATTGTTTTTTTGAGCTTCCAAATATGCTTTTCCGATGGTGCATTCCTGAAAATTTATAAATTTTTGCAAGGTATTCGGTTCACACACAAATGCCGATACGAGGGCTAGAAGTGTTGAGTGAGGAAGGTGAAAATTGGTAATAAGGCGGTCAACAAATTTAAATTTATACGGTGGATATATAAATATTTCAGTGCTTCCAGAGAGCATCTTTTCAGAAAGTGTTCCATCAGCGTTGGCAATACTTTCAAGAACTCGGGTCGTTGTTGTGCCCACAGCAACAATAGTCTTATTGTTTTTCTTTGATTGGTTGAGTCGATCTACTGTCTTCTTTTCAATAGAGTAAAATTCTGAATGCATGGTGTGTTTCGACAGTTCTTGCTCTTTTATCGGTAAAAAAGTTCCTGCTCCTACATGAAGCGTTACGTATTCGATTTGAACCCCTATATCTTTAATTGATTGAATAAGCTCTTTTGTAAAATGAAGTCCGGCAGTAGGAGAGGCAACTGAGCCGTTTTTTTCTGCATAGACGGTTTGATATTTATCACGCGCTTCTAATTCTGAAAGTGGTGTGTGAATATAAGGGGGGAGTGGAATTTGTCCTTTTTCTTCGATATATGAAAGAACAGTTTTCCTCGGTTCAATAAATTGAAGCGTAATTTCATACTCTTTTTTGTCTACTACGTTTGCGTGAACTTCACTGAAATCTAATGTATCCCCAACTCTTACTTTGCCTCTATGCATAGCAGTCCATGTATTATTGTTTACTTCTCGGAGCAATAAAATTTCTACTTTTCCAGCATACAGTCGTGCTGGAAAAACTTTCGTATTGTTAAAAACTAACACGTCTTGTGAAGTTAAGATTTTGGGAAGATCAAAAAAGTGCTTATGTTCTATGTTTCCAGTGTCTTTGTTTAAAAGCATTAACTTTGCATGGTCTCTCGGCTCAGTCGGAGAGTGTGCAATACATTCTTCGGGAAGGGCATATTCAAGTTGATTAATATTCATAGTGTGTATTTTAACAAAAAAAAGAAAGGGCACTCTAAAAAATATTGAGTGCCCATCATGCCTGTCCCTTACGGGATTTGAATTCTGCCAAAGCTTGATATGCCGTTTTCTGGTAAAACGGTAAACCCGATGAGATTGTTGTCCCACCAGCTCGGCTCAACGTCACTTACGCCGGTGTTGCCAGCGGAAAACATCGTTTTACCGGTGCTTATATCTGCAACGTAGATATCAAAATCTTGCAGTTCATTACGTGCGGAATAGGCTAGATATTTGTCGTTCGGTGACCATGCAGGATCAAAAGCAAGCGTTGTAGAATCAGAGCTAATTTGCCAAAAAATCATGCTCTTGAAATCGTAAACCCAGAGTGCTGCTTTTGTAACTACTGCATCATCGAATCCTGAATCAACAATATACGCAATCTTTTGGCCATTGTTTGACCAAACAATATTACTTATAAACTGTGGCCTTGAAAATGATGCAATAACTTTGGGCTCACTTTGCCCATCTGCATCAGTGACACATAAGAACGTCTTGTCCTCGCCAAAGTATACATACGCAAGTTGGTATTTATGTGGGCTCAAGGCTTTTACTCCCACCTCGCTCGGCAAGCTTGCTTGACAGTCGTTGCTTTTCGCCTTTAGATGCATGTTGAGCGCCGACAATAAGAGTAATACCACCAATGCGACCGCGATCAAACCACGATTCCAAAACTTGGATGACATTCTTGCCTTCCTTCTTTAAGCTTTTAAGCCTGATTGATTTCAGGAGAATATACATAAATTATATGATAAACATAGCTAAATGTAAAGTTATGGGATAAAAATAAGGGCAAGTATAGTACTTGCCCTTTGATATGTTTTATGGCTGCCAGACTGGTTGTCGGTACGATGTCGAGCCTGTCGTGACTATTGTCACCGTTTGGTGCTTATTGGCGTACCAAAGGAGGATTTGCCCTGAGCCATTTTTTCGGGTCATTTGGAATGCATATGTGCCATCGTCAGATATTGAAGGCAAATATACATTTGGAAATGGGATGTTTACTCCATTGCACCGCATGTTTTCGCACACAAATTTTCGTGTTTCCCAGAAGTTATTATCTTTCTGAGCATCGAACACATATGCTGACGTATAAACATCATTTCCATTCACAACGGGTGTGCCAATTTGGCTCATTTGGGGATCTGCCAAAAGAGTGCCTTGTTTGTTTTGAATCCACTGGTATCCATCAGAGTCAAAGGCGACCCAGTTGAGCTGCCCATTGAACCAAAACGGATAGCGCTCCGGAGGTCCTTTTAAGTCAGTCACTTCACGTATTGCGCCAGTATTGACTTCAATTGAACAAATGTGAACTGAGGGCGGTGGAATAACCTTAATATCATCCCAAAGCGTTTCACTGCACGTAAAGGCTATTTGCGATCCGTCGTCATTCCATTGCATTTCGTCAATCGACGGGTAG
>JAKAKU010000012.1 GCA_021824385.1 bacterium
AAGGAGAATTTGATATGGGACTATCAGAGAATCAAAAAAAATTAATCCAATCCATATCGCAAAATGACATTATTGCAGCAAAGAAATGCGCTATTGCTTGTGTAGTCGAAGATACTACTTCCAAAAATAGTTGGTTTTGTAATAAATATAAAACAATTTTAGAATCGTCAGGAAATAACATGATTGAGCTTCCCCATGATCTGAAAAATATTTTGTGTGTAGAAGATGTTTCAAATTCATTTAAAGAAGGCAGATATTATCTTTCTGTTCGAGAGAGTGCTGTTTTTGATAATATTATCCGCATGAAAAAGGTTAATGAAAAACTAATGGAAATGGGCATACCATATTTAAACTCAACACTCTTATACGGAGAAAGTGGCACAGGCAAAACAACCTTTGGAAGGTATATTGCTTATAAGACAGGGCTTCCATTTTGCTACTTAAAGTTTTCTGATTTAGTTGATTCTTATATGGGAAGCACGTCAAAAAATATAAGTAAAGCGTTTTCATATGCAATATCTAATCCGTGTGTATTTATGCTAGATGAAATAGATTGCATCAGTATAAGACGTTCATCCTCAGGTTCAGGGTCTAGTGGTGAATTAGCACGTATAACTATTACAATGATGCAAGAGCTTGACAAACTTACTAACGATATCATTATAATAGGTGCCACCAACAGAAAAGATAGAATTGACGAGGCCCTACTTCGTAGATTTTCGTTAAAACATGAAGTAAGTGTCCTTGACAAAAAAGAAAAAATTGAAATGGTGCACCAATATCTTTTGGATATACGCATGAACTTTCCAGAATTTGAAATCAGCAAATTGGTTAATAACATTGAGAATCAATCAATTCTCCTAAATGAGTTAATTCGCATGATTGCATTAAAAATAGCAGAACAAGTTGCATAATAAGAACCTAACCAGATTATCCATCCGTGGATGTTTGGGCACGGAGAAACAAGGACAACATGCTTGTGGTTACAGAATCTACATCCGCTCGTTCCTACTCATATTGTTGATGACAGATACGCTAGGGTGCATCGGGAACAACCAGGAGAAGACAGATGGGATATACCAAAGGGATAACTGATGTTATGGCAGAGCAATGGGGAATTGTCAACTGTGAGCAGCGTGGCTACTACGCCCGATTTGCTGAACATACTTAATTGTTTGGTTCGAACTGGTGATTTACACAACTAATTCCGTATGAAAACCTATGAAAGAGGTGTTTAGATGAATGAAAAAGTCATAGGTAATCCCATATATCCAGAATAACTTTATTCTATGCCTCCTTTTTCAGAGAGTTTTTTAGCTGTGATCTTATTTCTGAATCATAGTTACGCAGATCAGGCTTGAAGGATTCTTGTCCAGGATTGTAAGCCCATCCCTTGTCAGGCTTCACTTCGATATTGCTTAAGTCGGAAGCTTCAGGTGCTTCATCTTCGGTCATTGCTCTTATCCTACACCTACAATTAAACCCATTCGGAGGATAATGCGTTGCCCAAAATGGGTCATTATATCGAGCAATTATGCCATTTAGTACAGCATGAGTTGGACGAGTTTTTGAATCCATAACGGCTACATATTTCCACATTGGACGACTTGATGCGTTGTCATATTGCTCCTTCCATCTCCCAGCCATTAATGATGTCTGAAGGTTTGTCCTATATATCGTATTCCAGCGATATCCTGGCATTTCTTTTTCTATGCCATCCTCGACAATGGCTCTGTTCAGCCAGCCCCCTTGTTGCAAGATATTTTTTATATTTTTCTTGAATGTCGCAAGAGTTAACCCTTTATCCATAGATTTTTGTAATTCCTCCTTGACGAGTTGTAAAATGTCTGCATTTGCTATCTTGGCTACAGTGAAAGCACTATATTGTGCATTCTCCCAGAGAGTTTCCCAATTATCAGGTACTTTAATACCTTTCTTTTTGAAAAATGCAATCGCTTTTTCAGGCGGAAGCTTCAGGGCATATAAAAAGTCTTTATCAGTCATTCGCATGGTGCATCCCCCATAGTTCAGAGACGAAAATTGCCCGAGACAGCATTTTTTCAAGTGATTTTGTATCCATATCGGGAAATGTCTGGGCAAGGTTGGACATTATATCTTCATAAGACTTGCCTTCTTTGACTAATTTGATTACAGGCGCAAGTATTCCGTTGGTTAATTTTTCTATATCCTTTGGGGACAGTGAGTCAGCGGCATTGTCGATTGCGGCTTGGTCGGGAAACGTATGCTCCTGAGATTCAGAATATGTACCAGATGTAACGCCCTTTGCAGACGGGATTGGTTCTTGAGGATTTAATTCAATTTCGTCATCGTTAAATCCGTAAGCTTTGAGATAATATTTCTTTGTAAACTTGAGTCCAGTCGTAACAAGTAATTGGTCTCTTGCAGCAAGCTCTTTGTCTATGTCTTCTTTTTCAACCAAGCAAAATACTGGTGGCTCTACGCTATCTCCGAAATTAATTTCGCATATCCACTTAATTAGCCTATTGAAAGCAAACTCAATTTGTTTTTTGTCTTGGTCTATCATATCCTTTCTAACTCTCATATGAACCTCAGAGGCTGCGAAGCTACCACCTTTGATTTCTGTTGTCAGATTCTGACCGAGCACAGCAATGCTTATTTCTGTTTTGCAGCTATCAATGAACTTGGATTGCAGCTCACCAGTTGAGTTTGCGTTTCTGGTTTCAATCGTCGTGACATTGCTGTCATCAGGGATAACTGCTATGGCATCTTGGACAAGATTTTCAAGCTCATCCGCAAATGCGTTTACTTCCTGCTCGTTTACCCCCCGCGGATGTTTCCCTACCAGAAATGGCATCCCGTATTTTTCTACGAATATGGCCCAGAATTTCAATCCTGCCTTTTTGAATGTAACGGGCCAGAAACACTGAGCCAAAATGGGGTTGCCATATGGGTTAGCATAACTCGGTTCGTGTTGTAACAGTAAGAATTTACGCGGCGGCAGTGGATCGCCTGTAACCCAATTTACCTTTGTTCTCAGCCTTAGTTCATTATTTTTTGCAAGAAATGTAAACCAGAATTGTGGTTTTTCTTTGATGGCCACTGGAAGAATATAGTTATCTACTCTATCCCACACGACTTCGTGAACGGAATAGCCAAATAATGAATAGCTGAGCATTTCCTGGAGGGTGTTAGTTATATTGATTTTTTTCAACGCCGTTTCGATAACTTTTGTAACTTTTGATCTAGCGCTGCCTCTGTCCAAGCCCCATGACATTGACAGCAAGCCTGCTTTTCTGGATCGTACACATCCAGCCAAGAATGAGTCAACAAGCAGATCATTATAGATTCGAATATCCTGACCGAGCTTTTTTAGAACAGGATCAGGATTTGGCAAAAATAAGCCAAGATAACTAAAATCTATTGAACGTTCTCTTGTTGCGAATTCGCCTTGCAATGATTTTGCTTGTTCGCCAAAATTCACATACGTTTCTTTATCTATCCACATGCCTTTACTCATATCAGTACCCCTTTGTAAGTTCGCAAATTTCTCTTCTTTTTCTTGTGGTGATATTGGATAACATGCCTGTGCCTGAGTGCCCAGCATGACAAGCAAGTGCAAGTGCCCAAAATAAGTCGCCATGTCCCTCATCTGTGCTTTCGGCATCGTATCGTATATTCCCAGCGGTTGTGATAACCTTTTTGATTGCGTGCATATGTTTCATCAGTAATTTGTGATGCGGAATTCTCAAATTTTTTTTGTCAATGAGCTTTTTTATATTCGTAGCCATCTCTTCTTTCACTTTGTTGGAAAACATAATAGGCTCAACGGTAGATGAAAACTTCAATCTGAGTTCCTCTGCAAGCTGCATGCCGAGTCCGCCTTCGTCTATACAAATTCGTATAGGATTATATATGCATTTGAGTTCCTCAATTCTCAATCTCTGAGCCTCAAAGCTACTATTTCTCATATTTTCAATGTGCCGTATATAAAAAATATCATTGATTTTCTCAGCAACTATGAATGCAGTCAAGTCCTTTCTCCTGCCGATATCGATTCCCATATAGAATTGCCCAAGTTTATGCCCATTCCAGGCATTTTGCTCAGAGCCATAGTCCACATCCTCAACGATTTGTATGATTTCATCGTATGTGAAATATGCATAGTTCTCATCAACGAAGACACATTCATATTCCTGTGCGAAGCTCTCGGGATCTGTTGCTCTTTTTATCTCGTCAAGGTTAACTTTGAATCCATCGGAAATGGCTCTGTATATATTTACTTTGTGCCGTGAAAATCCCATATCCTCAGCATTTTGCCAAATCTCGTAGAACTTTCCAGACTTTCCAGCAGGAGTAGATATGATGTTTACTTTGTAGCCTCGTGTAGCGATCGGTAGCATTGATTTCCAGATCTCTTTAGCATCCCTGTGAAATGCAAACTCGTCAAGGTATATATGCCCTGAATAACCCCTGACAGATTTCGGAGAAGCAGGTAACGAGATTATCCTTGAACCGTTCGGGAGTTCTATTTCTGACTTGTTCTCTATTGGGAGTTTGAACTTTATTACTCTGTTGAATACGTGAAAGATACTATATATCTTGTCTATTACCTCTTTGGATTGGCGCTCTGTTGTTGAGAGGATCAGATTCTTACACTTTTCGGATAATGCATTCTCGACTGCATCAAAGCACAATGCAACCGAACCACCAATCTGTCGAGATTTCAATTCTATCTTAAAGCGGTTATTGTCACTAAGCCAATCGCGCTGATATTTTAAAAGTGAGAACATTACTTAATTTCTTCCTCAGCGATGATTTTAAGCATTTCTTTAAGCTTTGAAGTTAGTTCAATATTAGTGTTTGTGTTATTGCTCAAATATGAGTGAAATGTCTCAAGTGTTTTCATTGCTGTTGTAATATTTGCGTTAGTCGGACGACTAAGCGCTTTATCTATAGCAATATCGGCAAGTCTTTGTAACTTTGAAACTATGTCGTTATTGTTCTTGTCATTCGTATCCATACTACGATAATACAATACCTTTTTGATGAGTTTTACTGAACTGTTCACTGAACCGTTCATAAAAGATTTTTTTAAAATTCGTTTATTCTCTTTTCAAAGAGCATACCAAGAGTATTTGAAGGAGGGAAAAATATGATAGATATAGCAGTTTTCAAAGCTGGAGAGCACATTGATTCAGCGGGGAACAAGAGGACTTGGGACAAAGAAGATCTTGATACTATAGCCGAGAAATACAATAATCAAGATAAGCACGAAGCTCCAGTTGTAATCGGACACCCGAAAGATGATGCACCTGCATACGGTTGGGTTGATTCTTTGAGACGTGATGGGGACACGCTATATGCAAAAATTAAACCAACCGTTGAGGATTTCGTGGATTGGGTCAAAAAAGGATTATATAACAAGGTTTCAATTTCTTTGTATCCGGACAGGTTGCTCAGACACATCGGATTTCTGGGGGCTGTGCCACCAGCCATAAAGGGATTGCCCGCTCCTGAATTCAGCGAACAGGAATTCATATCAATTGAATATACGGAATGGAACAAAGAAGCACGAGAAAGGCTTGAGAAGGGCGAAATAAAAGGCGACTTTGCTGGACCTGATAATTCATTTCCAATAGCAGCTGAGGAGGATGTCAAGCATGCTTGGAATTTGGCAGGGCACACACAGCAACCAGACTTTGTTAGGCACAAGATTATCTTAATTGCAAAGCAAAACGGTTGGCTTGCAGGTTTGCCAGATACTGCAAGGGAATGGGCAAAACAACATCATATCGAGATGGAGGAGAAAATGGGCGAAAGCAGCAAAAACTTTGAAGAGTTCGCAAAGCTAAAAATTGAGCTCGAAGCAGAAAAGGCAGCAAAAGAAAAAGCTAATGCAGAGTTTGCAGAGTATCAAAAGAAACACGAAGAGGAAATTGCTGAAATGAAAAGGCAGCTTGAGGTTGAGAAATCTGAGAAAAGACATATGGAGAGCACGAAGTTTTGTGAGACCTTGGTTGCTGATGGCAAGATTGCACCTACAAAGATCGCAGAAATAATTGATTTTATGGAAATTCTTAACTGTGCTGGAGAGTTTGAATTCTCAGAAGGTGATAAGAAAGTCAAGAAAATGCCAGTTGAGAAATTTAGAGATTTCCTAAAAGACTTGCCAAAAGCGTTTAGGTTCGGAGAATTTGCGAGCAAGGACAAAACTAGGGATTTAGGAGAAAAGAAAGTTGACAAGGACTTCAAGGATGTCAAGCTTGACGAAGACAGAATGAAAATTCACAAGAAGGCCAAGGAATACGCAGAGAAGCACAAAATTTCTTACGCTGATGCGCTGAAAAAAGTTATCAATCAAGATGATGATGATAATACAGAGAACGGAGACTAACAGTGGGAAGATTGGCCGAGCTGAGAGTGGAAGATACAGCTATGGTTGCGAAACCACCCTTTAGCAGAGTCAACAAAGACCGCTTGGGGTTGCACAAACAGATTACAAAGTACGCTATGGACAATAATGTTACATATGAAAAGGCAGCGCATTATATTTATAACAAAGCACCAGATTACATATATACCAATAATGAGGAGGCTAAATAATGGGAAGGCTACAAGATTTAAGAATTGTTGACCCAGTCCTAACTACAATAGCAAGAGGTTACACGAATGCTGATTTTGTTGCTGAGAATTTGTTTCCATACGTTCCAATCACAAAGGAAGGTGGGAAAATTCCTGCATTCGGAAAAGAAGAATTTCTTCTCTATAACACTGAGAGGGCAGTGAGAGGAGACAGCAACAGAATAGCAGCTGAGACAAGAAATTCTATTACAATATCGCTCACTGAGCA